>JBKPNB010000371.1:0-5443 GCA_046732395.1 Actinomycetota bacterium
CGCACGGCCTCGGCGCTCCGCTCGCGCTCGCCCGCGAGCTCCTGTCGCAGCCGGGCCAAAGCGCGCTCGCGCTCGACCACCCGCTCGGCGAGCCTCCGGGAGACATCCTCGAGCCCCTCGGCGCGTTCCTTCTCCTTCGCCAGCGCCTCGTCGCGCTTCGCCAGCGCCTCGTCGCGGGCGGCGATCGCCTCGTCCACCTCGGAGCGCCGGTAGCCGAACAGCGACCTCTTGAACTGGGCCATCGCGATGCCCGAACGCTAGGCCGCCGGGCGGACGGACCCCGCCCCGCGGCGGCGGTCTGTTACGCGACCTCGAGCCGCCGCGCCTCGCCCCACAGCCGTTCGAGCCGGTAGCGCTCGCGCAGCTCGGGAACGAACACGTGCAGAACGCAGTCGAGGTAGTCGATCAGCACCCAACGCGCGTCGCGCTCGCCCTCGACGCTCGCGGGCAGGCGGCCGTGCTCGCGCTTCATCCGGCCGTGCACCTCGTCGTGGATCGCCTTCGCCTGCCGTTCGTTGCGCGCGGTGCACACCACCAGGAAGTCGGTGTAGCCGACGAGCTCGCGGACGTCGAGGACGACGACGTCGCTCGCCAGCTTTCCCTCCGCGAGCCGCGCCAACTCGCGGGCCAGCGCCTCGGAGGAGTCCCGATCCGCGGCCACCGCCGCCTCCGGCTCGCGCTCAGCCGCCTCGTTCACGCCCTGTACAGCCCCCGCTCGGCGATGTAGTCGATCACCGCGTCGGGCACCAGGTAGCGGATCGGCCTCCCCTGTGCCACCCGCCGCCGCACCCGTGTGGAGGACACTCCGATCTCCGGCATCCGGATCACCTCGTGACGCCCTGCGCCGAGCCGCTCGAGCGCCGCCTCGACCTCGTCGAGCACCGTCCCCGCCCGCGCCGCCACCCCGAGCCCGGCCAGCTCCAGCACCCGCTTCGGCTCCCTCCAGCTCTCGATGCTCGCCGCGATGTCGGCCCCCATCACGAACCAGCGCTCGTCATCCCGCCGCTCCTCGGCGAGGAGCTCCAACGTCCGGAACGTGTACGACCGCCCGTCCCGCGAGATCTCCAGGTCCGATGGACTCAGCAGCCTGTCGCCAGCCGCGGCGAGCTCGGTCATCTCGAAACGCACCCGCTTTCCCGGCTCGGGCTCGATCCTCCGGTGCGGCGCCTCGCCGGCGGGGACGAGCAAAACCTCGTCCAGCCCGAGCTGCGTCGCCGCCTCCTGCGCGAGCACCAGGTGCCCGATGTGCGGCGGGTTGAACGCGCCCCCGAGAACGCCAATCTTGCCGACGAGACCTCGCCCCTCAGCTCGACGCCCGGATCTGCCCGTCGCCGCGGACGACGTACTTGAACGTGGTCAGCTCGCGGACCCCGATCGGCCCGCGGGCATGCAGCTTCTGGGTCGAGTTGCCGATCTCGGCGCCCATCCCGAACTCGAAGCCGTCGGTGAACCGGGTCGACGCGTTGACATAGACGCACGCCGCGTCGACCCCCGCCAGGAACTCCTCCCCGGCGGCCGCGGAGCCGGTGACGATCGCCTCGGAATGGCCGCTGCCGTGCCGGTTCACGTGCTCGATCGCCTCCGCCACCGAGTCGACGACCGCGACCGCGAGCTTCATGTCGAGGTACTCGGTGTCCCAGTCCGCGTCGGTCGCCGCGGCCATCGCCACCCCGCCAGCCGCCGCCCGCGCCCGCTCGTCGCCGACCAGCTCCACCCCCGCGTCCGCGAGGTCCCCGAGCGTCGCCGGCAGGAACGTCGCGGCGACGTCGCGATGGACGAGCAGCGTCTCCTCGGCGTTGCACACCGACGGACGATCGACCTTGGCGTCGACCGCGATCCGCCGCGCCATCTCGAGGTCGGCGTCGGCGTCGACGTAGACGTGGCAGTTGCCCGACGCCGCGTACATCACCGGCACCGTGGCGACCGCCTTCAGCGCCTCCTTCAGCCCCTCGCCGCCGCGCGGAATGACGAGATCGACCAGCCCCTCGGCCGTCGCGAGCTCGGCGAGCTCCGCCCGATCGCCCCCGTCGAGCAGCTCGACCGAACCGACCGGAAGCCCGGCGTCCTCCACCGCCTCGCGGACCAACCCGGCGAGCGCCGCGTTCGAGCGCGCCGCGTAGCTCGAGCCGCGCAGCACGATCGCGTTGCCGCTCTTCAGCGTCAGCGCGGCGCAGTCGACGGTCACGTTGGGACGCGCCTCGTAGACCACCGCCACCACGCCGAGCGGAACCCGGACCTTGCGAAGATCGAGCCCGCTCGGAAGCTCCTTGCGCTCGAGCTCCTCTCCGACCGGATCGTCGAGCGCGGCGATCTCGCGGACGCCGGCGGCCATCCCTTCGATCCGGGACTCGGTCAGCGTCAGCCGGTCCCGGAGCGCCGGGGTCAACCCGGCGGCTCGCTCGTCGGCGAGGTCGGCCTCGTTCGCCTCGAGCGCCTCCGCCCCGCGCTCGCCGAGCAGCTCGGCGATCCGCTCCAGCGCCGCGTTCCTCGCCTCCGCGCTCGCGCGGGCGAGCTCGAACGCCGCCTCGCGCGCGCTCGCGCAGACCTCGGTGACCGAGCGGGTGGCCGTCGCCATCGCCCACAGGGTAGCCCCCGCTGCCGCCGGCACCGCTGCGCTAGCTTCCCGCCCGACGTTCTCCGCCGAGCAGCCGGCCGACGGCGCCGAGCTCGCCCGCGGCTGGCTGGAGAGCTCCCCGTTCGTCGGCCACCTGGGGATCGTCGTCGACGAGCTGGCGCCCGACCGGGCGCGCCTTTCGATGCCGTTCAGCGACTCGCTGCCGACGATCGGAGACGTCGTCCACGGCGGCGCGATCAGCTCGCTGATCGACACCGCCGCGGCCGCGGCGGCCTGGGCGGGCGCCGAGCTGCCGGAGCGGATCCGGGCCTCGACCGTCGGCATCAGCGTCGAGTTCCTGGCCCCCGCCTGCGGGCGCGGCGTCGTCGCCGACGCGCGCGTGCTGCGCCGCGGCGCGATCACCTTCCTCGCCGTCGACGTCGCGACCGAGGACGGCGAGCAGGTCGCAACGGCCCTCGTCACCTACCGCCTCTGAGGCGCTGAGAAGGGCTACGCCGCCGCCCGGCGATGTGGTCGGCCTGCCGCAGGGCGAGGGCCATGATCGTCAGCGTCGGGTTGAACCCGCCCGAGGAGACGAACACCGACCCGTCGGCGAGGAACAGGTTGTCGAGCTCGTGGACCCGGCCGAACCGATCGCAGACCGACCGCCCGGCGTGCCGGCCCATCCGCGCCGTCCCCATGATGTGCGCGGTCGAGTACCGGCCGGGGACCCGGCTGGGCGGCGCCGGGGAGGCCAGCGACGCGCGGGCGGTGGCCGTGCCCACCGAGCCGGTTGCCGCCTCGCAGATCGCCGCCAGCTTCGGCCCGTAGAACGCCGACGCGGCGCGCTCGAACCGGTGCGGGCTGTGGGTGATGCGCGGCACCGGCAGCCCCTGGAAATCCGTGATCCTGGGGTCGAGGTCGACCCGGTTCGCGAGCTGCGGCAGGTCCTCGCCGACGAGCTGAATAGCCGCCAGGTGCTTTCGCAGCGCCACGTTCCTCATCAGGTCCTTGTGCTGGACGCCGAAGCTGTTCGGGACCGCGGCATAGATCTGCGCCTCCTGGAGCAGCGTCACGCCCGCGCCAACCTCGCAGATCCCGCCCTTCAGGTACGGCAGGCCGGCGGCGCTTGCGGCGGCGCCGGTCTCCGGGCCGACGAAGTCGTCGATCGTGAACGTCGTCGACGGACACATCCAGGCGTGGACGTCCTCGGCGAAGGCCGCGGCCCCGAAGGTGAAGTAGTGGAACATCAGGTTCCGCCCGAGCTGGTCAGAGCGGTTTCCAAGCCCCTGCGGATGTTCGTGGTGCCGCGAGAGCAGCAGGAGCCGCGCTGTCTCGATCGCCGACGCGGCGACGATCATCACCTCGGCGCGCTCCCGCCGCCGCCTGCCACGGCCGTCGACGTAGGACACCCCGGTCGCCCGGCGCCCGTCGCGGGACACGTCGACCCGCTCGACGAAGCAGCGGTCGCGAAGCTCGGCGCCGGCGGCGATCGCCCCGGGCAGGAACGACAGCGCCCCGCCCCGGGCCTGGATCGGGCAGCCGAAGCCCGAGCAGAACCCGCACGAGTTGCAGGCCGGGCGGCCGTCGCGCGGACGCGAGTTGACCGCCATCGGGAACGGGTAGGCGTGGTAGCCGAGCGACGCCGCCCCCGCCGCGAGCAGCTTGCCAGCGTAGGACGGCGGGTTCGGCGGCATCGGGAACTGGTGGCGGCGCGGCGCCTGGGCCAGGGTCCGGTCGGGCATCCGGTCGCGGTCGCCCTGGACCCCGATCCGCCGCTCGACCCGCTCGTAGTAGGGCGCGAGCTCGTCGTAGGTGAGCGGCCAGTCCGCCACGTTCGCGCCCTCGATCGGCCCGTGCAGTGAGAGCCCCTCGAAGTCCTGGCGCCAGAACCTCGGCGTCTTGCCGTCCCAGTGGACCGTCCCGCCCCCGACCGTCGTCGGCAGGTCGTTGACATCGCCGACGAACGAGCGCTCGAGACCACGCGCCGCCTGGCGTTGCGAGCGCAGCGTCCGCGGCTCGAGCAGCGGGTCCTGGTTCTCGAAGAACCGCCCCGCCTTCACCTCGTCGTTCGAGAACCGGGTCCCGAAACCGGGATCGCCCGCGAGGAGCCCGGGGAGCAGGTTCCGCCCCTTGTCCAGGATCAGGACCGGGTGCCCCGCCCGGGCGAGTCGCCAGGCCGCGGCGCTGCCGCCGGCGCCGGAGCCGACGACGATCACCGATCGCCTGCTCATCCGATCCCCGGGCCGATGAAGCGGTGGAGAGCCGCCGCCGTCCCGGGCCCCAGGCGGTGCCCGCTCGTCCGGGGCCCGCTCACCTCGGCGGCGGTGAAGCCGCGCGGCTGGGTGTCGCCGGGCCAGTCGGTGTAGCGCCAGCCGACGAGCCGGTGGTTTCCCCCGTACTCCGGCGGGCCGTAGACCGCCTCCAGCGTGTTGGCGAACGCAACCCCGACCAGTTCCTGGACCCGGTGGTCGCGGCGGTCGGAGAGGATCGAGTCCTGCTGGGCGGGCGTCGCCCCTGCGAAGTCGGCGCCGGCCTCCGATCGCGCGCGCTTATCGAGGTGCGCCAGCCCCTCGCCGTAGACCTGCTGGAGCCCCCGGACCGGCCCGGCGAACTCGCGCCCGCGCCGCCCCCGCGAGCCCTCGAGCCGGATCCGCCACCCGAGCGCCGCCTGGCGGTCGAGCGCGACGAACTCCCTGAAGTCGTCGCGGCGCCCCCCGGCGCGGCCGGAGATCGGCCCGCCGGCGTGGATCAGCGGCGGGCGGACCGCGAACGCACCGAGCAGGAGGTCGATCGCCTCGGCGGCGTGCGCCTCGAGCGCGCCGGGGTCGGGATCCTCTGGCGGGCCGGGGACGAGCCGAGCGGTGAGCGCCCGCAGCGTCCGCAGCT
>JBKPNB010000372.1:0-9597 GCA_046732395.1 Actinomycetota bacterium
GTCGAGCGGTCGGCGGTCCGGGCCTGCAGGGCGAGCGCGCCCTGGCCGGCGGCGGGGGTCATCTCGTCGATACCGAATGCGAACGAGGCGGCGACGCCGCGGCCCAGCCGCCGGAGGCCGGCGAGGGCGAGGACGAGCCCCTCGCACTCGCCCGCCTCGACCTTGCGAAGCCGGGTGTCGACGTTGCCGTGGAGGGCCACCACCTCCAGGTCGGGCCGCAGGGCGAGGAGCTGGGCGCGGCGGCGGAGGCTCGAGGTGCCGATTCGGGCGCCGCCGGCGACCTCGGCGAGCGAGCGGGCCGCGCCGACATAGGCGTCGGCGGGGTCCTCGCGGACGGGTACGCCGACCAGGCCGAGGCCCTCGGCCTCGGCCGCCGGCAGGTCCTTCGCCGAGTGGACGCCGAGCTCGGCGGCGCCGTCGAGGAGCGCCGCCTCGACCGCCCGCACGAACCGGGCCTTGTCCCCCGGCTCGCCGTCGCCGGAGCGGACCGGGACCAGCTCGGCGCCGCCGAGCGCGTCGGCGACCGTGGCCGACTGGGCGCGGGCGAGGGCGCTGCCGCGGGTGGCGAGCCGGAGCGCGGGCACGAGCGCGGGTTACCCCGACGCGTCGCGGCGGCGGCGCTCCTCGCCGAGCGAGCGCACCTCGGCGTCGCCGGCGGTGAGCGGGGCGCCCTCGGGATCGAGCCCGAACAGCTCGCGGAGGGCGTGGACGTAGACGTAGGAGTCCTCCTCGGCGGCGCGCTTCAGCCGCAGCGTCGGCTCGTGGAGCAGGCGGCTGGCGATCGCGTTGGCGAGCGCCTCGACGCGGCGGCGGTCGGCTTCGGTAAGCGCCTCGAACCGCGACTCGTTCTCGGCGAGGACGGCGGCGACGATCGCGTCGGCGCGCCGGCGCAGCGCGGCGACGGTTGGGAGCGCGTCCTGGGTCGCGAGCCAGCGCTCGAAGCGGTCGACCTCGGTCCGCAGCAGCGCGTCGGCGCGGCGCATCTCGGCCTCGCGCCCCGACGCGTTGCGCTCGACCAGCGCCTGGAGGTCGTCCATGTCGTAGACGGCGACGCCGGCGAGCTCCCGGCAGCCGGGGTGGATGTCGCGGGGAACCGCGAGGTCGATCAGGAGCAGCGGACGCCCGTCGCGCGAGGAGATCACCTCGGCGAGCGCGTCGCGCTCGATCACGTGGTGCGGGGAGCTGGTCGAGGCGACGACGATGTCCGCCGCCTCCATCTGCTCGGGGAGCGCCTCGAAGCGGACGGCGCTCCCGCCGAAGCGCTGGGCGAGTCCGATCGCCCGGTCGTAGCGGCGGTTGGCGATGAACACCGCCTCGACCCCGCGCGCGGCGAGCGCTCGCGCCGTGAGCTCGGCGGTCTCGCCGGCGCCGACCACCAGCACCCGGCGGGCCGCGAGGTCGCCGAGAGTGCGCTGAGCGAGGGCGACGGCGACCTGGGGCACCGACAGCGCTCCCTCGCCGAGGCGGGTCTCGGCGCGGGCCCGCTTGCCGGCGGCGAGCGCCCCGCGGAAGAGGCGGTTGAGGATCGGCCCCGTCACCCCCTCGACGAGCGCCAGCTCGTAGGCGCGCTTCACCTGTCCCTGGACCTCGGCCTCGCCGACGATCATCGACTCGAGCCCGGCGGCAACCCGGAAGAGCTGGGTCGCGGCCTCCGCGCCGTGGAGCGAGTAGAGGTGGCCGACGAGCTCGGTCGGCCGGATGTCGGCCTCCCGCGCGAGCACCGACAGCGCCTCGGACTCGGCGGCGACCGGGTCCGCCGCGCAGAGGTAGAGCTCGGTGCGATTGCAGGTCGAGATCGCGGCCGCCTCGCGGACCGCGGCGGTCTCGACGAGCTCGCGGGTGACCCCGGCCGCGCGGCCCTCGGTCAGCGCCAGGCGCTCGCGAAGCTCGAGCGGCGCCGTCTTGTGGGAGATGCCGAGGGCCAATAGCTCGCTCACGAATCCCCCTCCTCGGGCATGTGGCATGTGGCATGTGGCATGTGGAGCGACCCGACCTGCCACCTGCCACCTGCCACCTGCCCGCTCATGCGGCCACCTCCTCGCGTCCGCGCTCGGCCTGCCGGCGCTCGGCGAGCTCCGCCAGCTCCGCCAGCTCGCGGTCGATCCGGGCCAGCTTCGCGGCCATGATCGAGACGTAGACCGCGAGCAGGACGAGGAAGACGACGTAGGCGCCGGCGACGTACTTGCCCGCTTCGTCGAGGGGAAGGGCAGGCATCAGGAAAAGGGGCCCGCGGCGCGGGAGGGGACCGGCGGGGCGATCCGCGAGCCGGCAGGAGCGGCGCGGGTGCCCTCGAGCGCCCGCCGCAGCCGTCGCAGCCGCCCCGAGGCGGCCTTCGCGGCGAGCTCGAAGCGGACCAGCGTCCACCACAGGAGCGCCATCGCAACCAGGCAGACGAGGAACGTCAGCAGCATCGATCCCGGCAGCCCGCCGTTGGCGGTGGCGAACACCCGCGGGTGGACGAGCGGCTGGGCGAGCCGGACGGCGAGGAAGTTGAGCGGCACGAAGGCGCCGGCCGTGATCGCGAACACCGACGCGTAGCGGGCCTGGCGGTCGCGATCGGCGATCGCGTAGCGGAGCGGGTAGTAGGTGCAGTAGAGGAGGAACACGATCAGGAAGCTGACCAGCGTCGGCTCCTGCCACACCCACCACTTCCCCCACGAGGCGCGGGCCCAGATCGCCCCGGTCAGCAGCACCGCGACGCCGAAGATCACGGAGATATGGATCGCCACGTAGGAGCGGGCGTCGTACTTCGGGTCGGCGCTCCGGAGGTGGGCGATCGCGAGGATCGCGGCGACGATGAAGCCGGCGAGCGCGCAGATCGCGAGCGGAACGTGGAGGTAGAAGATCTTCTGGATGAACCCCTGGTCGGCGTCGTTCGGGGCGTAGAAGAAGGCGAGCGAGTATCCCGCCGCGAGGGCGACGACGGCGGCGATTGCGACGGTTCGGAGGCTCGGCGACTTCATTGAAGTAAGGATGCGGCGGGTCAATCCTCGACGACGAAATCGAAGACGGCGTAGCCGACCGCCGCGAACGTCAAATCGTAGAGAGCGAGGACCGCGAGCCACTTGCCGAGGCCGGAGTACGAGGGGCCGCCGGCGCTGAGGAGTGGCTCGGCCCCCTTCGCGGCCGCGATCATCAGCGGAACCAGCAGCGGCAGGAGCACCAGCGGCCCGACGAGGTCGCGGGCGCGCGAGCTCGCGGCCACCGAGGAGACGAGCGCGCCGACGGCGCCGAGCCCGAGGTCGGCGAGGGCGAGAACCGCTAGGAGCGGCCCGATCCCGGCCCAGGAGTCGAGGAAGAAGGCGGCGAAGACGGGGACCGCGATCAGCTCGAGGGCGCCGAGGTAGACGATCAGCGCGACCGCCTTCGCCGCCCACAGCGCGGTGGTGTCGACCGGGGCGAGTCGGATGGCGTCGAAGCCGCCCTCGTCGCGCTCGGCGACGAACAGGCGGTTGACGGCGAGGATCGACGCGAACAGCACCGTCGCCAGCAGCACGCCGGCGGCGAGACTGCCGCCGAGCGACGTCCGATCGAGCCCGAACCTGAACAGTACGAAGGTGGTCACCGCGAACAGGGCCATCGCCGGGACCGACTCGAGCGTCCGCAGCTCGACCCGCAGGTCCTTGGCGAGGATGGCCCGGAAGGCGGTCATGACCTCGCTGTCAGCTCGTCGAGGACGTCGCCGTAGTGGGCGATGGTCAAGGAGAGGTGGCCGTGGTCGGCGAGCAGCCGCGGGCGCGCGCCGGAGACGTGGGCAGCGAGCCATTCGCCGTGGGCGAAGGGGACGAACCGATCGTGGGCGCCGTGCCAGATGGTCACCGGCGGCCCGATCCTCGAGAGCTCGAATCCCCACGGACGGACGAAAGCCAGGTCGTCGTCGAGCCAGCCGAGGACGCCGTGCTCGACCGCGTGGGGGAATGTCGATGTGAAGTGCTCGGCGAGCTCGCCGTCGAGCGCCGCGCGGTCGACCTCTGAGACGAGGTTCCCAAGCGCGTCGGCGACGTCCTCGGGCCGCGCGTCGATCATCTTCTCGGTCTCCCGCTCGAGCCACGGGTGGAGCGCCGCGGCGCCCTCCTCGGCGAGCCCGAACTCCTCCAGGTTCTCGTCCGCCATGCCCGCGTACCAGTCGAGGCCCTCC
The DNA here is from genome assembly GCA_046732395.1 of Actinomycetota bacterium. GTDB lineage: Bacteria > Actinomycetota > Thermoleophilia > Solirubrobacterales > 70-9 > JAWVFM01. Next base: position 4,139 of record JBKPNB010000372.1, read on the forward strand.
GCCTCACGCGGCGCGGCGCCGGCGATGCTGGCTGAGGAGATCACACGCTCGGGCAGCAGCGCGGCGCAGGCAAGAGCATGGGGACCGCCGCCGGAGCCGCCGAGCGTGTGGAAGCGCTCGGTGCCGAGGTGGTCGGCGATCGCCGCCGTGTCGGCGACGCAGTCGGCGACCGTCCTGTGCTCGTGCCGGTCCGACTCGCCGTAGCCGGGGCGCGCGTAGGCGACGTGTCGGAGGCCGCGCTCGCGGGCGGCGTCCAGGTTGGGGCCGAACGTTTGCCCGCTCGACGGCGTGCCCCCGTGCGAGATCACGAGCGGTCCCGACTCGGCGCCGCCGATGAAGACCTCGAGCCGGCGGCCCTCGGCGACGGTCACCGTTTCGACTCGCTCCATCAACCACCCGCGGCGGCTTCGCCGCCTGACACGCCTGTTTCGGTGCTAAAGCACCTCATCTCATACCTTGCCCGCATAGATCGCCCGGGCGTCGCCGGGCGAAAGGCCCGCCGCCGGGCCCTCGTAGGCAACCGACCCGTCCGGCCGCAGCGCGAGCGCACGATCGGCCGCGGCGAGCGCGCCCTCGACGTCGTGGCTGACGATAACCCGCGCCCGCCCGGGCATCGGACCGAGCAGGGCCGACACGACCTCCGCCGCCGCCGGGTCGAGGTGCGCGCCCGGCTCGTCGAGGAGGAGGAGCTCAGGCTCGTGGAGGACCGCTCGGCAGGCGGCGGCGCGCTGGAGCATCCCGGCCGAGAGGTTGCGGACGAGCTCGCGCCCGGCGCGTTCGAGCCCCACCGCCTCGAGCAGCTGCGCGATGCGGGCGGCGCCGCGGTCGCCGAGGCCGTGCAGGCGAGCGTGGAAGGCGAGCGCCTCGACGAGGGTGAGGTCCCGGTAGAGAAGCGGCTCGTGGGCGAGGAATCCGACCCGGCCGCGGACCCGCCACGCCTCGCGCGGAAGCTCGTGGCCCAGCACCCGCACCCGCCCGCCACTCGGTCGCAGGAGCGTCGCCAGCACCCGCAGCAGGGTCGTCTTCCCGGCGCCGTTGGCGCCGAGGACGGCGAGGGTCGCTCCCGGCTCGAGGCGGAGCGAGACCTCCCGCAGTACCGGGCGCTCGTCGAAGTCGCGGCGAAGGGCTTCGAGCTCGATCGCAGCGGTGGCGGCTGCCTCGGCCGTCTTCGGTCTGGGCTGGGTGGCCGCGGTGGTGGACACGCGCGATCGATTCTCCCAGCCGGCCTCCGGCTGGGTGGGCGATCAGCGTCCCTTGCGCACCGTCCGCGCCCCGACCTTGATCAGCGGCACGCCGCCCTCGCGGAGCGCCTGCAGTCGGATTCCATTGCGGCCATAGAGGAGCTTCGCCGAGGCCCGGACCGCCTCGCCGAGCGTGCGGTCGTACGGCTGCCACCAGAAGTCGCGGGTCAGTCCCGGTTCCCAGGAGACGGTCTTGACGTTGACGCACTCGTAGAAGCCGAACTTGGAGTGGGAGCGGCCGATGCCCGAGTGCTTGACCCCGCCCCACGAGCACTGGCAGGCGCCGTGGGTGAACGAGTGGTCGTTGATCCACACCATCCCCGACTCGATCCGGCGCGCGAGCCGCTCGCCCTTGGCCCGGTCGCGGGTCCACACCGATGCCCCGAGGCCGAACTCGGAGTCGTTGGCGAGCGCGAGCGCCTCCGACTCGTCGGCGACGACGGTGACCGGGAGCACCGGGCCGAAGATCTCCTCGCGCATGATCCGCATCTCGGGCTCGACCCCGGTGAGCACGGTGGGGGCGATGAACTTGCCGGCGAACCCGGGAACCTCGCGCGGCCCGCCGCAGAGGAGCTCGGCGCCGTTCGCGGTAGCGTCGTCGACGAGCTCGATGACGGTCGCGTACTGATCCTCTGACACCATCGGGCCGGTCTCGGTGTCCCACATCGTCGGGTCGCCGACCGACAGCCGCTCCGTCTCGCGGACGAGGCCGTCGAGGAAGCGATCGGCGATCTCGCGGACGACGTAGACGCGCTCGATACCCGAGCAGGTCTGGCCGGCGTTCGCGAAGCCGCCCCAGACCGCGCCGGAGACGGCGTTGGCGAGGTCGGCGTCGGCGCAGACGATCTGGGGATCCTTGCCGCCGAGCTCGAGCACAGAGCCCTTCAGGTTGCGGGCGCAGACCTCGCCGACGTGCCGGCCGACCGGAACCGAGCCGGTGAAGAAGATCTTGCCGATGCCGTCCGCCTCGCAGAGCGCCTCGCCGATCGCGCCGCCGCCGTGGACCACCCGCACCAGCCCCTCCGGAATCCCCGCCCGCTCCAGCACCGCGCGGATCCGCTCGCCGAGCAGCGGCGTCAGGCTGGCGGGCTTCAGGACAACGCCGTTGCCGGCGGCGAGCGCGATCACCACCTCGTCGAACGGGATCGACCAGGGGTAGTTCCAGGGCGAGATGACGCCGACGACCCCGACCGGCTCGTAGGTGAACTTCGCCTTCTTCGTCGCGAACACCGCCTGCCTCATCGGCAGCGGCTCGTCGGCGAGGATCGTCGGGGCGTTGTCGGCGCACCAGCGGAGCACGTCGATCGAGGGCACGACCTCCATCGTGTAGCTCTCGGTGATCGGCTTGCCCTGCTCGCGGGTCAGGAGCTCGGCGACCTCGTCGACCTCGTCGACGAGGACATCGGCGGCGCGGCGCAGGTAGCGGGCACGGTCGGCGAGCGAGAGCTCGGCCCAGAACGGCTGCACCTTGGCGACCTCGGCGGCGACGCCGGCGACATCCTTCGGGGCGATCGTCTCGACCGACCCGATCGATTCGCCGGTAGCGGGGTTGAAGGACTCGAGCGTCATGAATCACCTGCGGGCGCCTTCGGCGCCCTTACACGCCTCTTTCGGAGCTAAAGCTCCTCATCGCGCGCACCGCCGATTCTATGGATCATTAGCCTCCGCCCCGCCGTTTGCGGAGCTCCTCGAGGCGCTCCCCGAGCTCGGCCTCGAGCCCGTGGTCGGTCGGCTCGTAGAAGCGCTCACCCTCGAGCGCGTCGGGTAGGAGCGGCTGGTCGGCGACGCCGCCCGGCTCGTCGTGCGGGTAGACGTAGCCCTGGCCGCGGCCAAGCCTGCGGGCACCCGGGTAGTGGGCGTCGCGCAGGTGGTCGGGCGGGAGCATCGCGCCGTGCTCGCGGATATGCGCGCGGGCGGAGGCGATCCCCCGGTAGGACGCGTTCGACTTCGGCGCCAGCGCCAGGTAGGTGGCCGCCTGCGCCAGGTTGAGGGCACACTCGGGGAGGCCGACCCGGTCCACCGCCGCGCCGGCGGCGGTCGCGACTACGAGCGCCAGCGGGTCGGCGTTGCCGACGTCCTCGGAGGCGAGGATCACCATCCGGCGGGCGATGTAGCGCGGATCCTCGCCGCCCTCGAGCATCGCCGCCAGGTAGTAGAGCGACGCGTCCGGGTCCGACCCGCGGGTGGCCTTGATCCAGGCCGAGATGTAGTCGTAGTGCCGATCGCCCTCGCGGTCGTAGAGGATCGCCTTGCGCTGGAGGGCGTCCTCGGCCTCGGCGACGCCGACCGTCGCGTCGCCGCCGGCGACCCGGACCGCCTCGACCGCCCGCTCGAGCGCGGTGAGCGCGATCCGCGCATCGCCGCCCGACCGCTCGGCGATCAAGCGGATCGCCTCGTCGTCGACCCTCGGCGGCCCCGCGATCCCGCGGTCGGGGTCGGCGAGCGCGCGGCGCTCCAGGGCCTCGAGGTCCTCCGGCTCGAGCTCGTCGAGCTCGTAGATCTGGCACCGCGAGAGCAGCGCCGAGTTGACCTCGAAGTACGGATTCTCGGTGGTGGCGCCGATCAGGATCACGAGCCCCTCCTCGACCGCCGGCAGAAGCGCGTCCTGCTGTGCCTTGTTGAAGCGATGGATCTCGTCGAGGAAGAAGATCGTCGGCTGCCCGGCGCGGCGCCGCTCGCGTGCCCGGGCGATCACCTCGCGAACCTCGGCCCGTCCCGCCGCCACCGCCGAGAGCTCCTCGAAGGCGCCGCGCGAGGCGGCGGCAATGATCCGCGCCAGCGTCGTCTTCCCCGACCCGGGCGATCCGTAGAGGATCGCCGAGTGGGGCTCGCCGGAGGTGATCGCGGTTCGCAGCGTCGAGCCCTCGCCGAGCAGGTGCTCCTGGCCTAGGAGCTCGTCCAGCGTCCGCGGGCGCATCCGCACGGCCAGCGGCGCGTCCTCGAACGGGACGCCGGTTCGCGGGGCCTCGACTCCCGGCTCGGTGTCGAAGAGGCGGTCCGTCACGCCTCGCCGTGGTTCGATCCCATCGCCTGCCAGTATCCCGCCGCCCGTGGACCCAATCGAGCTGCTGGTCATTGGAGCATGGGCGTTCGTCGTCTCGGTGATCGGCGGCCTCGCGGGACTCGTCCTCGGCAACCTCCGCCTGCCGGTGGTGCTGCTGTTCGCGAGCTCGCCGGCGGCGGGCGCCGGGGCGAACGTGGCGATCAGCGGCGTCTCGGCGACCTCGGCCGCCGGCGCCCACACCCGCGCCGGCCGCGTCGACTGGCGGCTGTTCCGGTGGATGGCGCCGGCATCGGTGGCCGGGGGGATCGCCGGCGGCCTTATCGCCGGCGCGCTCCCCGGCCGCGTCCTGCTCGCGGTGATCGGGCTCGTCGTGCTCTGGGGTGCGGTCGAGGTGGGCCGCTACCGGCGGCCGGCAGCGGCCGCGGACGCCGGCGGCGAGCCGGGGTTCGGCGCAGCCGCGGGCATCGGGTTCGCGGTCGGGACCCTCGGAGGCCTGGTGGGGTTGATCCTGGGCTCGCTGCGGCTGCCGGCGATGGTCCGCTGGGTTGGGGTGACCCCCGCCGCGGCGGTGGGGACCAACGCCGCGGTGGGGATGGCGGTCGGCCTCGGCGGGCTGATCGGCCACCTGCCGAGCGGGGTCGACTGGGACATCCTCGCCGCCGGCTGCGTCGGCGGGGTGCCGGGGGCTTACCTCGGCGCGCACCTGGTGGGCCGCCTCTCCGAGCGCGGGTTGCTGCGGGCGGTGACCGCGGTGCTCGTCGTCAGCGGCGTCGCGATGCTGGTCCAGGCGGCGATCGGCTGATCGGCGCCGGGCGCGCAGTCACTAACCTCAGCCGCGTGGAGCAGGTCGCCGCCGAGACGGAGTCCGCCCTCGGCGCGGCGGCCGTCGAGCTCCTCGGCGAGCTGATCAGGCTCGACACCGTCAATCCGCCCGGCAACGAGGAGCGGGCCACGAAGCTGATCGCCGACCAGCTCGCCGGCGCCGGCTTCGAGTGCGAGCTGCTCGGCCCCGAGCCGGGCCGCAGGAACCTCCTCGCCCGGCTCGGCGGCGAGGCGGAGGGACCGACGCTGTGCCTGCTCGGGCACGTCGACACCGTCACCGCCAACCCCGACGACTGGAGCTTCGACCCCTGGGCAGGCGACGTCGTCGCCGGCGAGGTCCGCGGCCGCGGGGCCCAGGACATGAAGGCCCAGGTCGCCGCCGAGGTCGCGGC
>JBKPNB010000373.1:0-6527 GCA_046732395.1 Actinomycetota bacterium
GGCGCCTACTCCGCCGCTTCACGGCTGCTCGACTCGGCCAAGCCGCCGGATGCGATCTACGCGACGCTCGACCGGCTCGCGCTCGGCGCTCTGCTCGCCGCGGAGGCGAGGGGGGTCCGCGTCCCCGAGGACCTGCGGATCGCGGGCTGCACCGACAGCGCCGCCAGCCGCGCCGCGCGACCCGCCCTGACGGCATTGAGCCTGAACCCTGAGCAGATCGGAAGCGAGGCGCTCGACCTCCTGATCTCCTTGATCGAGGACGAGACGCCCGAATCCCCGCAGCGCACGATTCCGTTCGCGGTCATCCCGCGTGGCTCGACCCAAGGTGCTCGCACGCCGGGCGCGCGGGGGGCCTACCCTAGATGAGCAATTCCACGACCCCGCGCACGCGGCCGTGGAATTGATCATTTAGCCCTTGGCGTACTCCGCGAGGCTCTCGAACTCGACCGCTTCGTAGGAATCGTCTCCCTCGACCCAGGCATCGTGTCCGGGCGCGATCTCGTATGCCTCGCCGCCGTGGACGTCGAACTCGGTCCCATCGTCCATCGCCACGTGGAGCTTGCCCGAGATCGCATAGCCCACGTGTGCGACCTGACAACTGTCGGTGCTGACGATCGGCTTGACCGCCGCTGACCATCTCCAGCCCGGATCGAGGTGGATTCGGCCAACGTTGTTGCCCGCGATCTCGACCAGATCGACGCGACCGTTGTCGAATTCGCGCTTCTCCTCCGGCTGGTCGAAGCTCTTTGACTGGTTTGGCATCAGCTTCCCTTCTGTGGCCGTTCAGTACGCCCGATGCTAATACGGATACGCTCGCCGCGTTGAGCGTTACCGCCACCGAGGCCCCCCGCGCGAGCGGCGACCGCGAGGCGCTCCGCGCGCGCTACGAGGCGATCTTCGAGACGGTGAGCCCGCCGTTCGCGTTCGTCGACCTCGATGCCCTCGCCGCGAATGCCGCCGCGCTTCACGCCCAGGCGGGCGGGCTACCGATCAGGATCGCCTCGAAGTCGGTCCGCTCGACCGCGGTCCTGCGCCGGATCCTCGAGCTCGGCGACGGGTTCCGCGGCATCCTCGCCTTCACCCTCCCCGAGGCGCTGTTCCTGTTCGAGCAGGGCTTCGATGACATCGTCGTCGCCTACCCCGCGGTGGATCGGCGCGCCGTGGCCCGGCTCGTCGAGATCGCCGCCGAGCGTCCCGATTCCACCCCGGCTCTGATGGTCGACGCCGAGGCGCACCTCGACCTGATCGAGGCGGCGATCGGCGGCGGCCCGACCGAGGTCCCGGTCTGCCTCGACGTCGACGCCGGACTCTGGCTCGGCCGCGGGCGGTTCGTGCGGATCGGCCCGAAGCGCTCGCCGATCCACTTCCCCGCGCAGGCCCGGTCCCTCGCCGCCGACGCCGAGGGTCGGCCCGGCACACGGCTGGTCGGGGTGATGGCCTACGAGGCGCAGATCGCCGGCATCGGCGATCGGGTGCCGCGGCGCCCGCTGCGAAGCGCCGCGATCCGGGCCATGCAGCGCGCCTCCGAGCGGGAGCTCCGCCACCGGCTCCCGCGGGTCCTGGCCGCGATCAAGGAGGTGGCCGAGCCGCGGTTCGTCAACGGCGGCGGCACTGGCAGCCTCGCCCGCACCGCGGCGGCCGGCTCGGTGACCGAGGTCACCTCCGGCTCGGGGTTCTATGCCCCGCACCTGTTCGACACCTATCGCTCGCTCGCCCTGACCCCCGCCGCGTTCTTCGTCCTCCCGGTGGTCCGGCGGCCGAGCCCTGGGGTGGCGACGGTCCTCGGCGGCGGTTACGTCGCCTCGGGCGCCGCCGGCGGCGACCGGCTGCCGGAACCCTACCTGCCGGCCGGCCTGCGGCTCGACGGCCCGGAGGGGGCCGGCGAGGTTCAGACCCCGGTCCTCGGCGCGCCGGCGCGGACCCTGCGGATCGGCGATCGCGTCTACCTCCGGCACGCGAAGGCCGGCGAGCTCTGCGAGCGCTTCGACTCCCTCTACCTCGTCGCCGGCGATCGGATCGTCGACCAGGTCCTCACCTACCGGGGTGAGGGCCGAGCCTTCCTCTAGCCGAGGACCCGGGCGGTGTAGTCGTTGGCGAAGGTGCCCGCCGGGTCGAGCTCGGCGCGGATCCGCTGGAACGCATCCCAGCGCGGGTAGAGCGGCGCAAGCGTCGCCGCCGTCTGGGAATGGCGCTTGCCCCAGTGCGGGCGGCCGCCGAGCTCGCGCATGATCGCCTCCGTCGCCTCGAAGTACGGCCGCCATTCCATGCCCTCGAACTGGTGGACGGCGACGTAGGCGGTCGGGCGCCCGTGGGCGGGGCTCAGGAGCGCGTCGTCGCCGGCGACGAGGCGGAACTCGATCGGGAACAGGACCGCGATGCGGCGCTCGCGGACGAGGTCGATGACCCGGCGCAGCGCCTCGGCACCCCGCGCGCGCGGTAGGGCGTATTCCATCTCCGTGAACCGCACGCGCCGCTCCGAGGCGAAGATCGCCTCGCTGCGGTCGACCCTCACCTCGCGGCGGAGGAGGCGGGTCACGAGCCGGGCGAGGGCGGGGTTGGCGGAGGGGAAGCGCCGGCCGGCGCGGGCGAATAGGCCGAAGACGTGGTTGGCGACGAGGACGTCACTGGCCCACGCGCTGAGGTGGCCGCGCGGGCGGGGCCGCTCACTGACCCGGTTGCGCTCGACGACGAGGGCGGTCTCGGTGTGCGGGAAGGCGAAGAACTCGAAGTGGTCGTTGGCCTCGGCGAGCTCGTCGAGGTCGGCGAGGACCGCGTCTAGCGGCCGCGGCTCGTCGACGCGGCGCAGGCTGAACGCCGGGACGGCCCGCAGCGTCACGGCGGTGATCGCCCCAAGCGCCCCGAGGCCCACCCGGGCGGCGAGCAGGAGATCGCCCTCGCCGAGCTCGCGAACGTCGCCGTCGCCCGTGACGAGCTCGATCGACTCGACCTGGGCGGACATGTTCGACAGGCCGATCCCGGTGGCGTGGGTGCCGGTCGAAATCGCCCCGCCGAGGGTCTGGGCGTCGACGTCGCCGAGCGTCTCGAACGCGAGCCCGAGCGCCGCCAGCCGCGCTCCCAGGTGGCGCAGCGAGATGCCCGCCTCGGCGCGGACCAGCCCGCTGGCCCGATCGGCTTCGATCACCCGGGCCATCCGCTCGGGGTTCAGCATGATCCCGTCGGTCAGCGCCGCCCCGTTGAACGAGTGGCCCGACCCCGCGACCTTGACCCGGAGGCCGCGCTCGCGACCGCGGCGGACGGCAGCGACCACCTCGTCGCGGCTCGCGGGGCGCTCGATCGCCGCCGGGTGGCAGGCCTCGTCCCCGGTCCAGTTCCGCCACTCGGCCGCCACCTGATGAAGACTATGAGCGTCTGGAGCTACGCTCGGATGCGCCCGGAGGGGTGGCAGAGCGGTTGAATGCGGCGGTCTTGAAAATCGCTAGGGGCCCTCAAGGGTCCCTCGAGGGTTCGAATCCCTCCCCCTCCGTATCTACGCGTCAGAAATCGATCCGCATCACGGCACGTCGCGGCGTCGGACGGCTGATCTTGGCGAGGCCCGCGTTCGCGAAGATGGCTTCGGTGCCGACATGGAGCTCCTCGCGAATGGCCTTCTTCGTCGTCATCAGGTAGGCCTCGAGCGCTCGCGCGCCGCGGCCGCGCGCGAACTCGACGGCGGCACGAGCCAGGATCCGGCTGATTCCGCGCTTTCGGTAGCCGGCGCGGGTGAGCAGGCAGGTCACGGCCCAGATGCTGCCGTTCGCCTTGTCCTGGGCACGGCCTGCCCACGGGACGCGGTTGTTTCGCACCAGGCCGGTGTAGGCGGTGCGCGGCTCGACCGCGCACCAGCCAACGGGCTCGCCGTCGAGGTAGGCGACGAGGCCGCTGGTCGTCCCCGACTCAAGATCGTCGCAGCGGGTCTGCCGTCGCAGTCGAGCAGCACGTTCCTCGGCGGGAGACGAGCGAAACGACTCGCCCGGCGCGAGCTTGTAGCGCTGGCATTGGCACCTTGCCGCCTGGCCGCGCCTGCCGAAGATCGACTCCAGGTCCTCCCAGCTCGCCTCGTTCGCGGGCACGACGGAGATCGCGGGTCCCCCTCCCGTCACGCACGCGATTATGCACCTCGCGGCGGGGGCGCCGGCCCGCGCGAGCCTCGGGCCGGCGCGCGATGGCGCTACGTCAGATCGCTTACCTGATATTCGGCGCCAGGTCGGTCTGGACGCGCCGGCCGTTCCCCCGAACGCGGGATACGATCGGCCGATGAGCGAGTCGGAGCCAGGCGAGGGGCACGGCGGCAACGATCCGCCCGCTCCCGAGCCGCGCGCCGGGGTCGCGGCCCTCGTCGACGAGCTCCGCGAGGACGCCCGCTCCCTGCTCGAGCTGCCGCTGGAGGGTGTCCCGCCGGCCCTCGATCGCGCCTGGCCGTGAGCTCCGATCCGACCGAGCTCACGATCTCCGAGGCGAGGCGCGAGCTCGGCGCTCGCCGGCTCTCGCCGGTCGAGCTGGTAACGGCCACGCTCGACCGGATCGACCGCCTCAACGACCAGCTCCGCGCCTACCTGCACGTCGACGCCGAAGCCGCCCTCGCCGCGGCGCGCCGCGAGGAGCGGGAGCTCGAGCGCGACGCGGCGGGCCCGCTCGCCGGAATCCCGATCTGCGTCAAGGACGTCATCGACGCCGCCGGCCTCCCGACGACCGCCGGGGCGAACGGCTGGTCGCGGCGCCCGACGGCCGATGCTCCAGCCGTCGCCCGCCTTCGGCAGGCCGGCGCGATCGTCGTCGGCAAGGGGAACACGAACGAGTTCGCGTTCGGCATCGACGGCCAGAACCCGCACTGGGGAAGCTGCCGTAACCCGCACGATCCGACCCGGATCTCCGGCGGTTCGAGCGCCGGGCCCGCGTGCGCGACCGCCGCCGGGCTCGCGCTTGCCGGTATCGGCACCGATGCCAGCGGCTCGCTGCGGGTCCCGGCATCGCTCTGCGGGCTGGTCGCGATCCGGCCGACGCATGGGCTGGTTCCGACGGCGGGCGTCGTTCCGCTCGCCTGGTCCTACGACACGATCGGCCCGCTCGCCCGGACGGTGGCCGATGCCCGCCTCCTGCTCGAGACGATGGCCGGGCCGCGCCGGCCCGGCGAGGATGGCGCGGACGCCGACCCGGCGCGGGGGCGAAAACTCGGCCTCCTGACCCAGTTCCTCGGCGCGGAATGCGAGCGGGAGATCGCCGACGCGACCTGCGACGCAGCGACGCTCCTCGAATCGCTCGGGGCCGAGGTGAGGCCGATCGAGCTCCCCCGCTTCGACGAGATTGACGCCATCCACAGGCTGATCCAGTTCTCCGAGGCGGCGGCCGTTCACCGCCCGTGGATCGATGACCAGCGACCGCGATACGAGCCCGCCGTCCGCGACCGGCTCGAGGCCGGCGCGGCGATCCCGGCCGAGGATTATCTGCTCGCCCAGCGAGCACGGAGGCTCCTCGCAGAGGAGACCGCCTGGGCGATGGACGGCATCGACGCGTTGATCGGCCCGACGACGCCGATCGCCGCGCCGCCGCTCGGCGCGGAGGAGGTCCAGATCTACGGTCGAGCGGCCCCGCTTCGGCCCACCCTCCTCGCCTTCACCGAGCCGCTCAGCCAGTTCGGAACCCCGGTGGTGGCGGTGCCGCTCCGCGAGCGCGACGGGCTTCCCTACGGTCTTCAGCTCATGGGCCGACCCGACTCCGAGGCGCTCCTCTGCGACCTCGCCGCCGCCTACCGGCGGGCGGCCGCGGGCGAGGAGGCCGAGCCGTAGCCTCAGCGCGTCCCGGCATGAAACGCGCAACCATCTCGCGCGGATGCGGGACCGCTCGCGCAGGGGGATCCTGGCGATCGCGATGATCGCCGGCATCGCCGCGGCGTCGGCCGCGGCGTCGGCGGCGGCGCGGACGCCGCAAGCCTCGAACGCGCACGCCTACCCGCCCCCGCCCGGCCGCTCGTTTCACGGCGTCTCCGGCACGCGCGGCCGCTACCGGGAGTTCCAGCAGTTCCGCCACCGCGTCGGCGCCCACCCGGCGGTCCTCGAGGACTTCTTCCCCTGGAACACCGCGCTCACCGCCGGCGCGCTCCAGCTCTGGCACCGGACCTCGACCCGCGGGATGCTGAGCCTCTCGACCCGCGCCGGCGATGGCTCCGAGATCCTCCGCCCGGGCCAGATCGCGAACGGTCTCGGGGACCGCTACATCCTCCGCCTCAACGGGTCGATCGCCGCCGCCGGTCAGATCGTCTACATCCGCCTGTTTCCCGAGATGAACGGCTTCTGGAACCCCTACTGCGCGTTCAACGCCGACGGCACGCCGCGCCGTCCCGGGCACTCGACGAAGAGCTTTCGGCAGGCCTGGCGGCGGTTCGCGATCATCGTCCGCGGCGGCAGCGTCGAGGGGATCAACCGCCGCCTGGTCTCGATGGGGATGCCGCGGCTGCTGCGCGCCGGCGCGAACGATGCTGGGTTCTACCGCGCCGCAGGCGTCGGCAAGCGGCTCGCCCGGCCGAAGGTTGC
>JBKPNB010000374.1:0-7066 GCA_046732395.1 Actinomycetota bacterium
GCGACCAGCACCCTCACCGTGGCGCCTCCCGGTGGATGTAGCGCAGGTGGACGACGCGGGCCCGGAGCAGCAGGTAGCCGTAGACGAGCCCGAGGCCGATCACGAACGCCAGCTCGCGGTAGAAGGTCACATAGATGACGACGGCCAGCGCCATCGCCAGGGCGACGGTCCCGAGCGCCTTCGGCCACGACCAGGTGCCGGGGGCGCCCTGGCTGAGCGCCGACCAGGCCGCTCGGTCGAGGCGAGCGCCGATCCCGGTGCCCGGCGCCAGCCGCTCGAGCTCGGCCTGACGCCCGCCCACCGTCCGCTTGCCCTCGCCGGCGCCCGACATCGAAGTCAGCGTAGCCAGTGAGCCACCACCGACGACCGCGACCGCGGTCAAGATTCGCACCGTGGTGACCTCGCCGCACCGGCACATCCAGCGCGCGGGCAGGGAGGACCTGGCGGTAATCCGCGCCCTCGCCGGCTCGTTCGCGTCGTTCTTCCACCGCCGAAGCGACGAGCACGACGCCGAGCGCGGGGCCGCCGGCCTCGCCTCCGAAACCGGCCAAGCGGGGACGTGAGGGTGGAGCTTCGCTCGCTGCTCGAGGCCTCGCTGTATTACGACGCGGCCGTCGAGGGTGCGATGGCCGAGCTCTACGAGCGGGTCCTCGGCCTCCGCGAGGTGGCGCGCTGGCCCGATGGCAGGGCCCTTCGGCTCGGCGACGCGGTGGTGCTGCTGTTCGAGCGCGAGCGGCTCGCCGGGCGCGGGGGGCCGATCTCCGACCACGGGAGCACGGGCCCGGGCCACGTCTGCTTCCACGTCGCCGCCGGCGAATACGAGGCCTGGAAACGGCGGGTCGCCGACGTCGTGGAGATCGTCCACGAGCACGAGTGGTCGGGGGAGCACAGGTCGTTCTACTTCCGCGACCCGGCGGGCAATCTGCTCGAGATCGCGAACGGCGACCTCTGGCCGCGCTAGCGGCGTCGCCCCGGGATGCTGCGGCCCCGTCCCGGGAACGCCGCTTGCGGTGGGCGGGGAGCACTCAGCTAGCGTTCGCGGTCGGTGCTCTCTCTGATCGCGAGCAACCTTCGGCGACGTAAGGCGCGGACGGTCGCGACCGCGATCGGGATCGCGCTCGGGGTGGGGATCATCGTCGCCCTGCTGTCGGTCGGCGCGGGGCTGAAGCGCACCGCCGGCCAGCTAGTCCACCTCGGCCAGGCGGACATGGGGATCTTCCAATCGGGCGTCGAGGATCCGACCGCGTCGATCCTCCCGCTGTCGATGGTGAGCCGCCTCGAGCGCCAGCCCCAGGTAGCCGCCGCCACGCCGCTGCTCTTGATCATCAACGGCATCCGTCCCAGCCCGGGCGCGGTGGTGTTCGGCGCCGAGCCCGGCGGGTTCTTCGCCAAGCGGCTCGTCATGACCGCCGGCCGGCGAAGCTTCGGCCCCCGAACGATCCTCGTCGGCGACGGACTTGCCTCATCGCTCGGGCTCCACCCGGGCTCGAAGGTGGAGGTGAAGCGCCAGCCGTTCAACGTTGCCGGCGTCTACCACACCGGAATCCTGTTCGAGGACACCGGCGCGACGCTCGACCTCCGCACCGCCCAGCGGATCCAGAGCCACGGCCAGCAGAGCGCGGCGATCGGCGCGGGGGCGACGACGATCGCGGTCCAGATCCCCTCCGACGTCACCCAGACCGCCGCCGAGGAGGCGATCCGCCACGAGTTCCCGGGGACGACCGTGATCGGCACCAACGACGATCCGAGCCGGATCGGAGCCAACGGCGAGCTGGTCCAGAAGGCCGTCGAGATCATCGCCGCGCTGGCGCTCATCGTCGGCGGGCTGGGGATCACCAACACGATGGCGATGGCCGTGCTCGAGCGCGAGCGCGAGCTGGCGCTGCTGACGGCGGTCGGGTGGCGCCGGCGCCGGATCGCGTTCCTGGTCCTCGCCGAGGGGGTCGCGACCAGCATCCTCGGGGCCGGTGTCGGCCTCCTGCTCGGGATCATCGGCGCCAACGGGCTGAACGAGGCGCTCGGCGTCTCCACTGTGGTCTCACCCCGCGTGACGCCGTGGACGATCGGCCAGGCGCTCCTGATCGGGGTCGCGGTCGGCGTCCTCGGCGGGCTCTATCCGGCCTGGCGGGCGACCAGCGTGTCGCCGACGAGGTTGCTGGGCGGCTAGATCCCGTTCGGCGAGCCGGGGGCGACGAGCCGGCCGTCGCGGAGCTGGAGCCGGCGGTCGGCGCGGTCGGCGATCGCCTCGTCGTAGCTCACCACCATCAGGGTCATCCCGCGCCGGGCCCTGGCGTCCTCGAGCAGGTCGAGGACCCTTCGCGACCCCTCGGTGTCGAGCGCGCCGGTCGGCTCGTCCGCGAGCAGCAGGCGCGGGTTGTTCGCCAGCGCCCGGGCCACCGCGACCCGCTGGCGCTCGCCGCCCGAAAGGTGGGCGGCGAGCGAATCGATGCGATGCTGGAGCCCGACCTCGCGGAGGAGCGCCGTCGCCCGCGCGCGCCGATCGGCGGGGCCGAGGCCAGCACCGATCAGCGGTATCTCGACGTTGACCCGAGCCGGCAGATGGGGGAGCAGGTAGTGATGCTGGAAGACGAAGCCGACGACGTCGCGGTGGTAGCGGCCGTTCGCCGATTCGGCGATTGTGACGCCGTCCACTTCGACCCGGCCCGAGGTGGGCCGGTCGAGGTCGCCGATGATCGACAGCAGCGAGGTCTTGCCCGAGCCCGACGGGCCGGTGAGGACGACGAACTCCCCCGGCTCGAGCGTCAGCGAGACGCCGTCGACGGCGACGATCGGCCCGGGGTAGACCCGCCGAACGTCGTCGACGACGACCCGCGCGCCGCGTTCGGTTGGGGGGCGATCGGCTATTTGCGTGGAGTGACCTTGTAGTTGAGCTTCTTCGTCCCGGCGTGGCGGCCGTGGACCGCCACCTGGAAGGTCAGGGGATGGCCGACCGACGCCTTCGGCCAGAACAGGATGTCGCGGAAGCTGCCGAAGAACCGGTAGGGATGGCCCGTCGGGCACTTGTGGTGATTGGCGGCGTGTGGGCGCGGCTGGCAGGTCTTCACCACGGTGCCGTTGAACAGGAAGTGGTAGGTCGCGCTCGCGTGCATCGGCTTCCCGTTGTCGCGATGCGCGGAGACCTTGATCCTCCACGGCTTGCCGACATGCGGATGGTGTCCGGGCGCAGTGAGCTTCGCGTTGAACGCCTGCGCCGACGCGGCCGGGATCAACGCCGCCGCGGCGACGGCGACGATGAGGACGAGACGTCGATGCAAACTCAAGGACCTCCTTCGATCGCTGTGGCCGATGGAATGATAGGTCGGCGACCGACGTAGTCGGCCGGCACGCTCAATCTCCCCGCCCACCGCGCGCCAGAACTTGTGCGCGATGGCACGAGATCGGCTAGGCTCGCCTGGATGCACCGGGGAGGCGCGAGGAGGTGCGCGTTCGTCGCTGCCGTGGCGCTCGCGGCGCTCGCAATGATCGCCGGCATTGCGCTCGCCCGACCGGCGCGCTCACCTACAAGGACGGCGCGCTCACCTACAAGGGCTGCTTCGCGAACCTCGGCGCGAACGGCTGCGCCGACCCCCGCCACGACTCGCTCGGCGGCGCGTCCGGCGTCGCGGTGAGCCCCGAGGGGAAGTCGGTCTACGTCGCCTCCTACGTTGACGACTCGGTCACCACCTTCGACCGCACTCCCTAGCGCGTTAATCGGGGCGGCCGGATTTGAACCGGCGACCTCACCGACCCGAACGGTGCGCGCTACCAGGCTGCGCCACGCCCCGAAGGCCCAATTGTCTCAGAGGCGAGCCGCTACGAGACGGCCCGCACCGCCGCCACGACCTGCGCCTTCGACGGCGAGTCGTCGAGCTGGCGGGTGCCGCCCGGGCCGGTGACGACGATCGCCGGCTGGGCGGGGAGGCGGAGGCTGGTGGCGAGCTTGGCGTCGGAGGCGACCCGGGCCTTGACCGCGGCCGAGCCGCGCGCCTTGCTCCACTCCCCCTCGTCGAGGTCGGGCACCGAGTTGGCGATGTCGTTCATGAACTGCGGGGTGACCCCGCGCGGGCCGGCCTGACCCTGCTTGCGGAAGAACAGGTCGACGTACTGCCACTCGCGCCCCTGGAGCCCGGCCGCGGTCGCCGCGTAGGCGGCGACGGTGGTGTCGGTCGGGCCCATCGAGAAGTTGTGGAACTCGAGGCGGGCGGTGCTGCCGCGCGCGTACTGGGCGATCAGCGGATCGACCGTGTGCAGCTGGTAGCGGCGGCAGGTCGAGCACTGGAGGTCGTTGAAGACGCCGATCGTCACCGGCGCGTCCGGGGAGCCGACGTAGGGACCGTCCTGGCGGACGCCGCCGAGCAGCTCCTGGACGGCGTTGTCGCCGCGCGAAGTGATCGGCTTCGGGCCGCCCTCGCCGACCGCGAGCGAGACGATCCCCCCGATCAGAAGCGCGGCGGCGACGCCGAGCCCGATGCGCGGAAACCACGGGCTTCGAAGCTGGCCCCTGCCGCGGTGGACCGTGCGGGTCCGCCCCTCGCCTGACACGCTCAACCCGCCACCGCCTTGTAGTAGCGGACGGCGATCCCGGTCAGCAGCGTCTCGAACGCCTCCTCGATCGCGGTGCCGCCCTCCTCGGCGAACGTCCGCAGGCCGCGGCTCTCGATCTCGTCGCTCCTCGTCACCAGCTCGTCGACGAGGTCGGGATGCTCATCGCAGAAGTACGCGCCGATCGAGTACAGCTCGGTGTCCATCAGCGAGGCCAGGAACGCGCCCTCGCCGGCCTCGGTCTGGGGAGCGGGCTCGTTCGCCATAGTCCCGATGATGCTAGTGACCGAGCGAACGCCGGCCGGGCGCCCGAGGACCGAGCCGCCGAGCGCCCGGACACCCGCAAATTGCGATCGAAATCATTGACACGTCTCCGATCCCCGGTATAAGAGGGAGAGGGAAATCGACCGGATAGGGGGAAAGCGCACTTGGCCATTCACCTGACGCCCACCGAGCTCGCCGACGAGATGAACATGAAGCGGCGCGACGTGATCTTCAAGTGCCACGAGATGGGCGTTCCGATCTTCAACGGCCGCATCGACAAGACCCTGTTCGCCTCCTCCCTTCGGCGGTTCGCCGAGAACGCGAAGCGCGGCCAGACCGAAAGCGCGCAGACCGCATAGCGCACCCGGGACCTCGCGCCCAATAGCCTTAGCCGTCGATGGAGACGGCCACGGTCGAGGCAACCCCCGTCCGGGGCGTCGGCTCGCGCACGATCGCCGACCTGCTGCCGCTCGCCGCGCGTAAGCACGGCGACCGACCCGCGATCCTCTACAAGGACGCCGACGGGCGCTGGGCCTCGAGGACCTTCGCCGAGGTCGGCGAGATCGTCCGCTCGCTCTCGCTGGGCCTGATCGAGCTCGGTATCGAGCCCCAGGACAAGGTGGCGATCCTCGCCAACACCCGTCCCGAGTGGACCTACCTTGACTTCGCGGCGCTCAGCGCCGGGGCGATCGTCGTCCCGATCTACCAGACGAACTCCGCCGAGGAGTGCCGGTACGTGCTCGAGAACTCCGACGCGCGGGCGGTTGTCGTCGAGGACCACTCGCAGCTCGCCAAGGTGCGCGCGGTCCGCGAGCGCTGCCCGAAGCTCGAGCACGTGATCCTGATCGAGGGCGAGGCACCCGACGCGATCGCGATCGATGCCCTCGCCGCCCGCGGGTCGGCGCGCCCCTACTCGGATTGGGAGGAGCGCTGGCAGGCGGTCGGCCCGGACGACATCTGCACCTTCATCTACACCTCGGGGACGACCGGGCCGCCGAAGGGCTGCGTCATCAGCCACGGCAACTACCGGGCGATGCTCGACATGGTCAACGAGGTCTCGGTGACGACCGGAGACGACGTCACCTACCTGTTCCTGCCGCTCGCCCATTCGTTCGCGCTGCTGATCCAGCTCGGGTCGTTCGACCTCGGCGCGACCCTCGCCTACTGGGAGCGCGACCCGCTGAAGATCGTCGCCAACCTGGCCGAGGTGAAGCCGACCTACTTCCCCTCGGTCCCGCGGATCTTCGAGAAGATCTACACCGCGGCGACTGCCAGCGTCGAGAAGGATGGCGGCCTCAAGAAGGCGCTCTTCCACTGGGCGATCGGCGTCGGCGGCCGGATGCGCGACGCGCAGCGGGCCGGGCGCCAGCCGGGGTTCCTGCTCCGGCGCCAGTTCGAGATCGCCGACCGCCAGGTGCTGTCGAAGATCCGCGACCTGTTCGGCGGCCGTCTGCGCCTCGCGGTGAGCGGGGCGGCGCCGATCAACCCCGAGATCCTCCGCTTCTACGACGCCGCCGGGATCCTCGTCGTCGAGGGCTGGGGGATGACCGAGACCTCGACGGCGGCGACGATCGCGACCGAGGACGCGTTCAAGATCGGCACCGTCGGGCGCCCGTTCCCCGGCTGCGAGGTGCGGATCGCCGACGACGGGGAGATCCTCGTCAAGGGCCCGAACGTCTTCCAGGGCTACTACAAGAACCCGGAGGCGACGGCGGAGACGATCGTCGACGGCTGGCTTCACACCGGCGACATCGGCGAGCTCGACGCCGACGGCTACCTGCGGATCACCGGCCGCAAGAAGGACATCATCATCACCGCCGGCGGCAAGAACATCACCCCGGCGAACCTCGAGGCGGAGATCAAGCAGAGCCCGCTCGTCTCCCAGTGCGTGGTCGTCGGCGACCGCCGGCCCTACCTGGTCGCGCTGGTGACGCTGGACGAGGAGGAGGTGGCCAAGCTCGAGCCCGGCGCCGACCCGCGGCGGCTGATCGGCGAGCACATCGACCGGGTGAACGAGAAGTTCGCCCGCGTCGAGCAGGTGAAGAAGTTCGCGATCCTCCCCCGCGACCTCTCGCAGGAGGGGGGCGAGCTGACGCCGACGCTGAAGGTGAAGCGGGCGGCGGTGACCGACAAGTACGCCGACGAGGTGGAGCGGCTCTACGGGGATTCCGAGTGAGGGGCTTTACCCCCGAACCTGGCGTGTAAGGGCGCCGGAGGCGCCCGCAAGCTACTGAGGCTGGTCGTCGGGCTCAGGCCTGCG
>JBKPNB010000375.1:0-12229 GCA_046732395.1 Actinomycetota bacterium
GCTTGCTGGAGGCGGGCAGCGGCGTTGACCGCCTCGCCGGTGACCGACAGGTCATCCGCGCCGGGCGCTGCCAGCACCTCGCCGGTCTCGACCCCGATCCGAATCGCGAGCTTCTCGTCGAGCGCCGCGAGCCGGTCGATCAGCGCCAGCGAAGCGGCGATCGCCCGGTCGGGGTCGTCCCCGTGCGAGACGGGGACCCCGAACGCGGCCATCACCGCGTCGCCGACGTACTTCTCGACTGTCCCGCCGTACTCGGCGAGGGTCGAACGGGCGACGTCGAAGAACGCGGCGAGCCGGCCGCGAAGGTCCTCGGGGTCGAGGCGGGCGGCGAGCTCGGTCGAGCCGACGAGGTCGGCGAACACCAATGTCGCGAGCTTGCGCTCGGTGCCGGCGATCGGGTCGAGCGGCGCGCCGCAGCGGGAGCAGAAGCTGGCGTCATGGCTCGCGTCGGCGCCGCAGCGTTCGCAGGTTCGGGCCACCCTTCAACGGTACAGTCGGTGGGTGCGGGTAACGGTGCTCGGCAAGTCGCCGTCGTGGCAGGACGCCGGAGGCGCTTGCAGCGGCTATCTGATCGAGGAGGCGGGGACGACGCTGCTGCTCGACTGCGGCAACGGCGTCTTCGCCAAGCTCCGCGAGCGCCTCGACTACACCGAGCTCGACGCGGTCCTGATCTCACACCTTCACGCGGACCACTTCCTCGACCTCGTCCCCTACTCCTACGCGCTCACCTACGCGCCGCGCCAGCAGCCGGTCCCGGTCCCGCCGTGGCCCGGAACCGACCACCCGGCGCGCCCGCGGCTGATCGCCCCCCGCGGCGCCGGCGAGATGTTCCGGCGCATCGTCGGGTCCTGGGGACAGGAGGACCTGATCGAGTCCGCCTTCGCGGTTGAGGAGTTCGAGCGCAACGACGAGGTCGCCGTCGGCCCGCTGCGGGCGCGCTTCCGCGAGGTGCCGCACTGGGTCACGACGTTCGCGATCGACGTCCGCTCGAACGATGGCGGCGGCCGCCTCACCTACAGCGCCGACTGCAGCCCAAACGACGCGCTGGTCGAGATCGCCCACGGCACCGACCTGCTGCTGGTCGAGGCCACCCTGCCGCGGCCGGAGCGCACCGGGAAGCGCGGACACCTGACGCCGACGGAGGCCGGCGACCACGCCCGCCGCGCCGGCGCCAAGAGGGTGGTCCTCACCCACATCTCCGACGAGCTCGACCAGACCTGGGCCCGGACCCAGGGCGCCGACGCGTTCGGCGGCCGCGTCGAGCTCGCACGGGAGGGAGCGGTTTACGAGGTTTAGGCACGTCCCTGCCGCACACCGGGCCCAGCAAGCAGCAAGCAGCAGGCAGCGGTTCGGCCCGCTTGGCTGCTTGCTGCTCGCTGCCGGCTGCTAGCTATGTTGTCGGCGTGCCCCCCGAGCGCGATCTGGTCTTCAACTTCGAGCGGATGCGGCGCGAGATCGACGAGCTGTTCGACGACGTCTGGGGCGGTGGCCGCCTTGCGCGCCGCCGGGCATCCGGGTTCTCGCCACGGGTGGACGTCTACTACTGCGGCCGCGAGGAGCCGAAGGCGATCGTCGTCGCCGAGCTCGCGGGGGTGCGCCTCGACAGCATCAACCTCGAGGTCTCCGGCCGCGACCTGGTGATCTCCGGGCAGCGCGCGGTCCAGGAGACGGAAGGGCGCGTCTACCAGCAGCTCGAGATCGAGAGCGGTCCGTTCCGCCGTGCGGTCCGCCTCAACGCCGACGTCGACGCCGAGCGGGCGCGCGCCACCTACGACGACGGGGTGCTGCGGGTCGAGCTGCCGCTCCGCACCGCCACCGAAACGACGCGGCGGGTGCCGATCACCGAGCCGGACCGCTGATGGCCGAGCTCGAGGTCGTCCAGGCCCCGGACGTCGAGGAGGCGATCCGCGAGCGCGAGGGCCAACCCCTGCCGGCTGCGCTCCCGGTGCTCCCGCTCCGCGACATGGTCGCGTACCCCGAGACGCTGACCCCGCTCGCGGTCGGCCAGGAGCGCTCGATCAGGCTCGTCAATGACGTCCTCTCCGGCGAGCGGATGCTGGTGCTGGTCGCCTCGCGCGACCCCGAGCTCGAAGTGCCCGGCCCCGACCAGCTCTACGACGTCGGCGTCGCCGGCGTCGTGGCGCGGATGCTGAAGGTGCCCGATGGCTCGATCCGGATCCTGGTCCAGGCCACCGAGCGGATCCGGCTCGTCGACTACGTGACCGAGACCCCGTACCTCGTCGCCAGGATCGAGCCGCTCCTCGACCAGGTCCGGCCCTCACCGGAGCTCGAGGCGATGACGCGCAACGTCCAGCGGACCTTCGCCGAGATCGTCGAGCAGATCCCCTACCTGCCGGAGGAGCTCCAGCTCGCCGTCGCCAACATCGAGGATCCCTCGGCGCTCACCCACCTGATCGCGAGCGCGCTGCGGATCGCGAGTCCCGAGAAGCAGAGCCTGCTCGAGGAGGTCGACGTCGCCCGCCGGCTGCGGCGGCTCTCGGAGGTCCTCGCCCGCGAGCTCGAAGTGGTCCGGATCGGCTCGAAGATCCAGTCCGAGGTCCAGTCGGAGATCGACAAGGGCCAGCGCGAGTACTACCTGCGCGAGCAGCTGAAGGCGATCCAGGCCGAGCTCGGGGAGGGCGACGAGCAACAGGCCGAGATCAACGAGCTCCGCGAGCGGATCGAGGCGGCCGGCCTGCCGGAGGCGGCCCGCAAGCAGGCCGACCGCGAGCTCGGTCGGCTCGAGCGCCTGCCCCCCGCGGCCGCCGAGTACGGCGTCATCCGCACCTATCTCGAATGGCTCGTCGAGCTGCCGTGGAACGTCGATACCGAGGACGACCTCGACATCGCCCACGCCCGCGAGGTCCTCGACGCGGACCACTACGACCTCGAGCGGGTCAAGGATCGGATCCTCGAATATTTGGCCGTAGCCAAGCTCCAGACCGATGGCAAAACCCCGCCGCCCCCGGAGTCGGAGAAATCCCGGCTTCGCCGGGATCAACGCTCGCAGGAGCTCGCTGGGCGGCGGGCAGTTGGTATTTCGGGGCCGATCCTTTGTTTCGTCGGCCCTCCGGGCGTCGGGAAGACGAGCCTCGGCCGGTCGATCGCCCGCGCCCTCGGCCGCAGGTTCGAGCGGATCTCGGTCGGCGGCGTCCGCGACGAGGCCGAGATCCGTGGCCACCGGCGCACGTACATCGGGGCGATGCCCGGGACGGTGGTCCGCGCGCTCCGCGACGCCGGCTCGCGCAACCCGGTGTTCATGATCGACGAGATCGACAAGATGGGAGCGGACTTCCGGGGCGATCCGGCCAGCGCGATGCTCGAGGTCCTCGACCCGGCGCAGAACGACACCTTCCGCGACCACTATCTCGATCTGCCGTTCGACCTCTCGGGGGTGATGTTCATCACCACCGCCAACACCCTGGACACGGTCCCTCCGGCGCTGCTCGACCGGGTGGAGGTGATCCAGCTCGCCGGCTACACGGTCGACGAGAAGCTCCACATCGCGAAGCGCTACCTCGTCCCCCGCCAGATCGCCGAGAACGGCCTGCGGCGCGGGCAGATCTCCTTCTCCGACGCGGCGCTGCGGGCGATCATCGACGAGTACACGCGCGAGGCCGGGGTTCGCAACCTGGAGCGCGAGGTCGGGTCGGTATGCCGCAAGGTCGCCCGCGAGTTCGCCGAGGGCCGGCGCGACGGCAAGGTCTCGATCTCCGCCAAGCGCGCCCGCGAGCTCCTCGGCCGGCGCCGGTTCTTCGCCGAGCAGCGCCGGCGGACGCGGGTTCCGGGCGTCGCAACCGGGCTCGCCTGGACTCCGGTCGGCGGCGAGGTGCTGTTCGTCGAGGCCACGGCGATGCCGGGCTCGGGGAAGCTGACGATCACCGGCCAGCTCGGGGAGGTGATGCGCGAGTCGGCGCAGGCGGCGCTCTCCTGGGTGCGGGCGAACCTGGCGCGAGTCGCGCCGGCGCTCACCGAGGACTGGTTCGCGAACCACGAAGTCCACGTCCACGTCCCGGCCGGCGCCGTGCCCAAGGACGGCCCTTCCGCGGGGGTCGCGATGGCTGTCGCGCTCGCCTCGCTCGCCTCCGGCAAGCCGGTGTCGGGCGACGTCGCGATGACCGGTGAGATCACACTGACCGGACAGGTGCTGCCGATCGGCGGCGTCAAGGAGAAGGCGCTGGCGGCGCAGCGGGCAGGGATCAAGCGGATGATCCTGCCCCGGCGTAACGAGGGCGACGTCGCCGAGATCCCCGAACACGAGCGCGGCGGGCTCGAATTCGTGTACGTCGAGCGGATCGAGCAGGCGCTCGCCGCCGCGATCTGAATCCTCTGCGGCCGCCTTCGGCGGCCTTACACGTCCGTTTCGGGGCTAAAGCCCCTCATCTAAATCACTTACCGTCCGGGTATAAGCTGCGAACAGGGCCGACATCGAAGAACGCTGGAGGAGTTGAGGCGATGGCAAGGAGCACGAAGGCGAGGGCGCGACAGGGCGCCGACCGGGCGCGCGACGCGGCGCAGTCGGCGAGCTCGAACCCATACATCCGCAAGCTGATCGAGGACGAGGAGCTGCGGGAGAACATCCGCACCGCCTACGCCTCGGCGAAGAGCGCCTACGGCCGTGTGTCGAACGGCAAGGGTCCGGCGAAGGCGCTGCTCGACGACAAGAAGGTCCACAAGGACCTGCGGAAGTCGGCCGAGGCGCTGCGCGAGGCGACCGACGCCCTGCGGGCGAAGAAGCGAAAGAGGACCTTGCCGAGGCTGCTCCTGATCGCGCTGA
Organism: Actinomycetota bacterium; assembly: GCA_046732395.1. GTDB lineage: Bacteria > Actinomycetota > Thermoleophilia > Solirubrobacterales > 70-9 > JAWVFM01. The sequence goes on from JBKPNB010000375.1 coordinate 4,778, forward strand.
TCGGCGCCGCGCTGGCGCTGGCGCTGAGCGAGGACCTGCGCAAGGCGGTGCTCGACAAGCTGTTCGGCGCCGAGGAGGAGTTCGAGTACACCTCGACGACCACGCCGACGGCCGAGGCGGCGGCGACGAACGCCAACTAGGGCTTAGCTGAGTGCCGGGCGGCGCGGGAAGAGTCGCTGCATCCGCAGCAGCTTCGCCGGCGAGCCGCGCGGGCGGAGGCGGCGGCCGACGACCGCACGCCACGGCGCGAGCCCGCGCATGGAGATGTCGAGCCAGTCCTTCCAGCTCGTCTCGAGCATGACGTCCGGCGCCGAGAGCTCGCCAGGGTCGGCGCGGCTCGAGCCGTCCTCGACGACCAGGTGCCAGTTCGGGGCGTCCGCGAACCGCCACTGGATCGCGACCGGCTCGCCGCCGGCGGCGGCGGGATCGACCGAGCGGGCGACGAGGTCGAAGTAGATCCGCTGCACCTCGGGGTTGGAGTCGGGACGACCGTTCGGCTCGCCCATCACGCCCGCCTTCAGGAGCACGATCTGGCGGCGCGCGACCTCCTCCTCGGCCAGCTCGGGATCGATCGGGAAGGTCCCGGGCGGCATCTCCTCGATCGGCCAGCCGGTGGCGCGCCACTTCGTCCGCACCGAGCGGAGCCCGAAGGCGTAGACGTCCTCGAGCTCGAACCCGTACTCGCGGGTGTAGCGGAGGTCCCAGTTCGGTGGGACGAAGACGGCGAGCGAGTAGGCGAGCACCTCCTGGAGGATCTCGGCGACGGCCGCCTTGCACTCGTCGGAGGTGCGGAAGAGCTCGGCGAGGGTCTTCACCCCGAAGCCGATGTGGCGCTGCTCGTCGCGCGCCACGTTGTGCATTCCGGCGCTGAAGCCGGGCATCGTCCCGGCCTTCGTGAAGTAGTCCTCGATGAAGTGCTGGCCGGGCTGGGCGAGGGTGGCCTCGACGAGCATGTGGTAGAGCGCGATCGCCTGCGCGAACTTCGGCAGTGAGCGGTCGCGGCGGAGCTCCTCGGCCATCCGGTCGAGGCGGCCGAAGACGCCGCGGTAGCCCCAGTTGAGCTCGGGGAGGGTGGAGGCGAGCGTCTCGCCGATCGTCTCACCGGCGCCGATCACCTCCTTGAAGAAGCGGTGGAAGAAGACCGCGTGGCGGGCCTCGTCGACCTGCTGGGTGGCGAGGAAGTACTTCTGCTCCGCGCGCGGGGCGGCGTCGATGTAGGGGGAGAGGTTGTCGGCTACCGAGTCCTCGCCGTAGAGGAACATCGAGTAGATCCAGAGCGCCGAGCGGCGCTGGACGTCGGTCAGCGCCTCCCAGCCCGCGCGGTCGGCCGTGAAGTCGATCTCGGTCGCCTTCCAGTTGCCCTCCTCCCAGCGCCGGTAGAGGTCCTCGTAGGTGATCTCGGCGGTCCGGGACTCGGTCGCGGCTGGCATTCTCGGCCTCCTACGGTTCGCTCGCTTCGCCGAAATACTAACTGACTGACCCGTCAGTTAGCCTGTAGGACGTGGAAGGGGCGACGAGCACCGCGCAGCGGCGGCGGATGACGGCCGGCGACCGCCGGGAGGCGATCCTCGCGGCGGCCCTCGACGTCTTCGCCCGTGGCGGCTACCACGAGACCTCGGTCGAGGCGGTCGCCGACCGGGCCGGGGTCTCGAAGGCGCTGATCTACGAGCACTTCGACTCGAAGCGCGAGCTCCACCGGGCGCTGCTCGAGCGCTACGTCCACGAGCTGCTGGCGCGGGTCGTCGAGGCGAGCGCTGCCGCCGACGCCGGCGAGGCCCGCCTGCTCGCCGGCCTCGACGCCTTCCTCGGCTTCGTCGAGGAGCGCCGCGACGCATGGCGGTTCGTGTTCCGCAACGTCGGCGACGCCGAGATCGCCGACGCGGTGGCCCGGCTTCGCGACGAGGTGGCGGGGGCGATCGCCGGGCTGATGGCCTTCGACGCCCCGCCGGGGTGGGCGGAGGACCCCGAGCTCGGGCGGGAGATCGAGATGATCGCCCAGGAGATCACCGGCGCCGTCCAGGCGCTCGCGAACTGGTGGGACGAGCATCGCGAGGTCCCGCGCGAGCGAGTGACGCAGTCGATCATGGACTTCGCCTGGATCGGGCTCGAGCGGCTCGGCGAGGGCCGGCGCTGGGTCGGGAGGAGTTCCCGTTCGACCGGTTCGTACGCCAGGGCCTGAGCGCGAAGGGCGACCCGCGCACGGTCGTCGCCGACCCGAAGGCTCGGTACTTCGGCGCCGAGCTGCAAGAGCGCAGCCTGCTGCCGACAAACGCGGTCCATCTCGGTGAGATCCGTTTCAACGACTGGCTGGCGCAGTCCGCCACGGCGTAGGAGCAGTGACTGCTCCCCGGACGTCGCGCGCGACGCCGTCGGGATCGGTGCGGAGCTGCCTCCACGTGACCCGCATGACGCGCCATTGAGCTCGGGGCGGGGGAGGCGATTCTTGTCAATGAGGGAGAGGAACTCGATCTCGAGGTCGGTGCGGGGAATGTCGAGGCCGATCCGCCCCGCGGCGAGGATCGCGCCGATCCTGGCCGTGCCCCGGCGAGCGTGGTAGCGATCGAGGAGGGCGGGTAGGGAGGGGCGGTCGCCGAGGGCCACGGGCCTCCGCCTCGTCGATCGCCTTCGCCAGGCGGTGTCGATCGAGGACGCTCGCGAGATCGAGGAGCGTGCGGGCGACGGTCGTGATCGGGATGCCGTCGAGGTGGGTGACCTCGTCGGCCGGGAGGAGTGAGACGTGCCAGGTGATTCGAGGTTGCGGGCGCTTCCAGCGCGGTACCGTGACGTGCGGTCGCCCCGAATAGGCGATGAAAGACCACATCGCGCCGGCGGCTTGATTGCTGAGGGCGGCGCCGCTCCCGCCGGCAAGGACGGCGGCCAACCAATGCGCATTGCGAGTGAGCGCCCGGTGGCCGACTGCGTACACGCCGCGGTGAATCAGATGGAGACGGCCGGCCGCGAGACGCCTGTTGATCGCGTCATCGCTCAGCCCAAGGCACCGAAGCTGATCGCGAGTAATCGTCCCGTACTGGCGCCCCGCAACCGCCGCGATCGCCCGCTCTACACGACGAACCCTACGTTGACCGCGAATATCGCGGCAAACGTAGGTCTCGTTCCCCATATCCCCAGAGTGACGGCGAAAGGCGCGCAGGACATGCGCACAAAGCCGGCATTGGCTGCCCTCCCTGATAAGGAAGTGGGGCGGATCGGTCGCGTCAGGCCAACTTCGGTGACCGCCACTCCCGCCCGAGCCGTCCGACCAGCTCGTCCGCGAGCCCTTCGATCGGCACTCGCACCTGCTCGAGGGTGTCGCGGTCGCGGAGCGTCACGGTGTCGTCGGCCATCGTCTGGCCGTCGACCGTTATGCCCCACGGGGTGCCGATCTCGTCCTGGCGGCGGTAGCGGCGGCCGATCGAGCCGCCCTCGTCGTACTCGGCGAGCAGCCGGCCTCGGAGGCTGTCGTAGACGGCTCGCGCCTTCTCCGGCATCCCCTCCTTCGACACCAGCGGCAGCACGGCCACCTTCACCGGCGCCAGCCGCGGATGGAGCCGCAGCACCGTCCGCCTCCGGCCCTCGATCTCGTCGGTGTCGTAGGCGTCGACGATGAACGCAAGCGCGGCGCGGTCGGCGCCGGCGGCGGGCTCGATCACATGGGGGACGTACGCCTCGCCGGCCTCGGAGTCGAAGTACTCGAGCTTCTCGCCGGAGTACTTCGCGTGCTGGCGGAGGTCGAAGTCGCCGCGGTTAGCGATCCCCTCGAGCTCGGACCAGCCGATCGGGAACAGGTACTCGACGTCGCTCGTCGCCGAGGAGTAGTGCGAGAGCTCCTCCTGCGGGTGCGGGCGGATTCGCAGGAACTCGGGCCGGATCCCGAGCCCCTCGTACCACTCGCGGCGGCGGTCGATCCAGTCCCGGTACCACTCGTCGGCCTCGTCCGGCGGCACGAAGAACTCCATCTCCATCTGCTCGAACTCGCGGGTGCGGAAGATGAAGTTCCCGGGGGTGATCTCGTTGCGGAACGACTTGCCGATCTGGGCGATCCCGAACGGCGGCTTAACCCGCGCGAACTGGAGGACGTTCTTGAAGTTGATGAAGATGCCCTGCGCGGTCTCCGGGCGCAGGTAGACGACCGCCGCGTCGTCCTCGACCGGCCCCATGTGGGTCTTGAACATGAGGTGGAACTGGCGCGGCTCGGTGAGGTCGCAGTCGGGCGTCTCGCCCGGATGCTTCGAAGGCTTGCGGCCGCAGGCGGCGTCCTCGAGCTTGTCGGCACGGAAGCGCAGCTTGCAGGTCCGGCAGTCGACGAGCGGGTCCGTGAACCCGGCGAGGTGACCGGACGCCTCCCACACCCGCGGGTGCTCGATGATCGCCGAGTCGAGCGCGACGATCCGCTCCGGGCCGTTGAGCATCGCCCGCCACCACTCGTCCTTGACGTTCTGCTTCAGCAGCACGCCGTAGTGACCGAAGTCGTAGGTCGAGGCGAGCCCGCCGTAGATCTCCGACGCGGGGAAGACGAACCCGCGCCGCTTGCAGAGCGAGACGATCTCGTCGAGGGTGACCTCGACCGGCGGGCTCTCGGCCTCCGCGCTCATCGTCGGCGGAGGCTAGCGGGACGCTCCCCCTACGGGCTTGGCCTTCGTCGCCGGCTTCACGTGCGTGACCTTGCCGTGCCGGTTGCCATACTGGAACGCGCGATGCCGATTTACGAGTACCGCTGCCGAAACGGCCACACCTTCGAGGTCTTCCAGAACATGTCGGATGACCCGGTCCGCTCCTGCGAGGTGTGCGGGGCGCCGGTCGAGCGAGTCTTCCGCCCCGTGGCGGTCCACTTCAAGGGCTCGGGCTTCTACACCACCGACTACGCGCGCAAGGGCGAGGCGGCGGCCAGTGACGGGGCCGGGAAGGAAAAGGACTCCGGGGACGGCAAGGACAAGGGCGGGGAGAAGAAGGCCACCGAGAAGGCGCCGGCCCCGGACTGAGCTACCCGGTCGGCGCCGGGCTGCACGCTGGGTCGTTCGGCGGCGCGTGGCCGAGGAACTTGGTCACCGCCCGCACGCACTCCGAGTGCGAGACCACGAGGTTGCCGGCGAAGTCGGTGCTAGCCGGCTTCAGGACGTCGGAGCCCGACGAGCCCGAGATCGCGGCCGAGAAGACGAGCTGGGGAAGGGTCAGCGCGCCCATGTCGCTGACGAACGCCCGCGGGGCGTCCCAGCCGATGAACGGGCCGTGGATGAAGTTGTAGGGAATCCGCAGCGGGTCGGTGAGCCTGCTCCTGATCCCGTTCAGGATCAGCTGCTGGAACATCCCCCGCTCGATATCGCTGCCGGTGAAGGAGCCGGTCCCGCATGAGTTCTCGCGCGTCCTGGCCAGGGTCAGCGCCTGGTCGGCGTCGAGGGTGTGGCTGCCCTTGCTGAGCCGGAGAGTGAAGCCGCCGTTCGCCGCGCCGCCCGAGATCTCCGAGCAGACGCGCTCCGGGAGGTCCACCTCGACCCCCCCGATCGCGTTGATGAAGTCGCGGAAGCCGTTGAAGTCGACGACCGCGATGTGGTCGATGTTGATCCCGAGGAGGTTCTCGAGGGTCTGGATCGTCAGCTTCGCTCCCCCGAGGGCGTAGGCGGAGTTGATCTTCTGCCCGCCGTGGCCGGGGATCGTGGCCAGCGTGTCGCGCGGGATCGACAGCTTGCGGAACGTCGTCCCTCCGGCGCGGACGAGCAGCAGGGTGTCCGAGCGGTACGAGCAGCCGCTCGGCGGCGTCTCGCCCTTGCTGGCGGCGTCCACGCACCGAGACGGCGTGGCCTCGCCGGGCGCCGCCAGCCCCGAGGGCCGGACGTCGGAGCCGAGGACGAGGATCGTCTGCGGGCTGACGGCGAGAAACGGGTTGCCGTGGAGCACGTCGGAGACGCCGCCCGCCAGCTTCGAGCTCTGAATCGCCGCCGAGACGGCGAAGGTGACGATGCTGATCAGGATCCAGCCGAGCGCCGCGATCCCCACCCACATGAGCGCCCGTTTCCAGGTCCAGGGCTTCGGCCCGCCGGGCGGCTCGCCACGGGCGCGCGCGGTCCGCCGCTCGCGCGGCGGCGGCGCGTTCTCGTCGCCGCCGTCCGTCCGGCGGAACTTCGAGAGGTCAGGCGCGCGCAGCCGGGCGAGCAGGCCCGGGCGCGATCGATAGATCTTGTACTCGGGGCGCTCCGGCTCGCCCCGGGGATCGTCTGGCGACATTGGAGGGATATGAATACTGGCCTATGCCTCGGGCGGACCTAAAGACCGCTGCGGCGGAGCCGGACGCACCGCCGGTCGGCGTCGAGACGGTCGGCGTCGACCTCGGCGGGACGAAGATGGCGGTCGGCGTCCTCGACAGCGAGCGACAAGTGCTCTACCGCTCGACCGCCCCGAGCGTCGGCCTCCACCAGGATCAGGTCCTCGCCACCCTCGAGCGCGAGCTGCGGAAGGCGGTCGCGGCGCGCCCCGAGGTGGCCGGGATCGGTCTCGGGATCCCGTGCACGATCGACCGCGCCCGCGGGGTGGCGATCAACGCGGTCAACCTCGATCTCCACGACTTCCCCGTGCGCGACTTCGTCTCCGAGCGGATCGGCATCCCGACGTTCATCGACAACGACGCGAACGTCGCCGCCCTCGCCGAGCACCGCTACGGTGCCGGCAAGGGGGCGGGCGACGTGGTCCTGCTCACGATCGGCACCGGGATCGGCGGCGGCCTGATCCTCGATGGCCGCCCCTATCGCGGGGCGACCGGCGCCGGCGCCGAGCTCGGCCACATCGTCATCGACAAGGACGGCCCGCGCTGCCAGGGAAACTGCCCGAATCGCGGCTGCGTCGAGGCGCTCGCCTCGGGTCACGCGCTCGCCCGCGAGGGGGCGCTCGCGGCCGAGCGCGAGCCCGACTCGGCGCTCGGCCGGCTCCGGGCCGCGGGCTCGGCGATCGACGGCAAGGCGGTCACCGACGCCGCGCTCGCGGGCGACCCGGTGGCGGTCGAGGTGGTGGCCACGATCGGGCGAAACCTCGGCGTCGGGCTCTCGAGCCTGGCCAACGTGTTCGAGCCGGACGTGATCGTGATCGGCGGCGGGGTCAGCGTCGCCGGCGAGCTGCTGCTCGATCCGGCGCGCCGCGAGCTCCGTGCCCGGGCGCTCCCGCCGATGAACGAGACGCCGGTCCGCGGCGCAGAGCTCGGGCCGGACGCGGGGATGATCGGCGCCGCGGCGCTCGCTGAGCTCGAACTCCACGGCACGGCGGAGGGCTAGCTAAGTGCTCACCGCCGCAAGTACCGTCGCGTTTGGCGGCTGCAAGTCTTCGCCTGACTTCGTCCTCGGTCGCTTGCGTACTTTGCAAGTACGCGGCGCTCCCTGCGTCCTCGCCATGCTCGACTTTCGCTCGCCAATCTACGACGGTACTTACGACGGGGAGCACTAATGCCCGGACGGCTGACGGTCTGCCCGA
>JBKPNB010000376.1:0-7177 GCA_046732395.1 Actinomycetota bacterium
CCACCATCTGCCGCCTGCGAACCGCGGACTGCGGGCTCCGCCCCGTCGCCACCCTGCCTCTGGCGACCGGCCCACGTCGAAGGCGGCGGGACGGAGGGCGCGCCGTTTCCGGACTCGGCCCCCTCGACGCCGGCGGCGCCCTTCGCGGGCTCGCCCTCGGAGGGCGGCCGAGGGGCGTCTGGGGGCGTCACGCGCCCGCCGCTCCGTCCGCGGCGCCGTCGGCGAGCATCTCGACGAAGCTCGCGATCGCGCGCCGATAGCTGGCAAGGGACGGGACCGACACCCACTCGTCGGGACCGTGGTGGCCACCGCCGACCGGACCGAACTCGACCGCCGGTACCCCGACCCGGAGGAACGAGACCGCATCGGACGCGCCGTCGCGCCCGATGCCCCGCACCTCGCCGGAGTGGAACGGCGCGGCGGCCTCGCAGAGCGTGCGGACGAACGCCGAATCCGGGTCGACCGTCGCGGGCGGCCTCGTGAAGGTCGAGATCACTCTTGCGCCCGGGATCCGCGAGACCTCAGCGAGGATCGCCCTCGGCTCCTGCTCCGGTAGATAGCGCACGTCGACGTCGATGACACAGGTGTCGGGCACCTTGTTGAGGGCGTCGCCGCCCAAGATCCGGCCAAGGTTGATCGACGGCCGGTCGAATAGCTGCGAGCTCTGCTGGGCAAACGGTAGCGACTCGATCGCGCGGAACACCTCCATCGCCCGCAATATCGCGTTCTCTCCCAGCCACGGGGTCGCCCCGTGGGCGGCCCGGCCCTCGACCACGATCCGCATCGCGAACACGCCCTTCGCGGCGACCCCGATGTGCATGTCGGTCGGCTCGCCTGTGATCGCGAAGTCGCCGACGAACCCGCGATCGACCAGCAGCTCGCCGCCGCGGTCGCTCTCCTCCTCGGATTCCTCGTCGGGGACGACGCCGAAACGGACTCGCACCCGCGCCTCGTCGCGAAGGTCGGCGAGGGCCAGCATCAGCGCCGCCAGCGCGCCCTTCATGTCGTAGGCACCGCGGCCGTACAGGCGCTCGCCCGCGAGCCGCGGCTCGAACTGCTCGGGACGCCCGGGAACGACATCGAGGTGGCCGTGGAGGAGCACTGTCGGCGCGCCGTTGGGAGGGCCGACGTCGGCAAGCAGCACCGGAAGGCCGCGCACCTCGAGCTCGCTGGTCCCGATGTCGCGGGCCTGGAGCCAGCCCTTGACGAACCCCGCGCAGAGCTTGATCCCCTCCGGCTTGGAGGTGTCGTAGCCGACCAGCTTCTCCGTCAGCAGGCGTTCGTCCATCCAGCTCGAAGCGTATTGACAGGACGGGTCAGCGAGGGCAGGGCGCTCGCCGGCCACCGCGGCCAGCGTCGACGCCGTCATCGTATGCGTGACGGAGGCGACGGTCGGCGCCTCAAAAAGCCGCCTTCCCACGTGATCTTCGCGCGGTCTACCCGCCCTCGGCGATCTTGATGAAGGCTTCGGCTCGGGCCCGGTCCCGCTCCGCCTGCTCGCGCGCCTCCGAGTCCTCCTCCGTCTCGTCGACGCGCTTCTCGGCCTCCGAGAGCCGTTCGCGCAGCTCCGAGGCGTCGAGGTCCTCGGGCGAGACGGCCTCGGCGATCAGCACCCGGGCGCGGTTCGCGAACACCTCGAGCCAGCCCTCGCCCTGGGCGTATCGGATGGTCTCGCTGTCCGAGACGTGGAGGCGGAGCTCGGCCGGGACGAGCCGGGCGAGCATCGGCGCGTGGTGGGCCAGAATCCCGACCTCGCCGACGCCGGTCCTGGTCGAGACCTGCTGGACCTCGCCGTCGTAGACCTCCCCCTCGGGGGTCAGGACCTGGGCGTGGAACGAGGGGTGCGCCACCGCTACCGCTCTAACCCTTGCGGGCGTCCTCGACGACCTGGTCGATCGTCCCCTTCATGTAGAAGGCGCTTTCGGGGAACTCGTCGTGCTTTCCGTCGAGGATCTCGCGGAAGCCGCGAACCGTCTCCTCGACCGGGACGTAGACGCCCTCGCGGCCGGTGAACGCCTCGGCGACGAAGAACGGCTGCGAGAGGAACCGCTCGATCTTCCGCGCCCGGGCGACGACCAGCCGGTCCTCGTCGGAGAGCTCGTCGATGCCGAGGATGGCGATGATGTCCTGGAGCTCCTTGTAGCGCTGGAGGACCTCCTGGACCTCGGTCGCGGTGTTGTAGTGGTCGTCGCCGAGGATCTCGGGCTTGAGGATCGTCGAGGTCGAGTCGAGTGGGTCGACCGCCGGGTAGATCCCCTTCTCTGAGATCTGCCGCGAGAGCGTCGTCGTCGCGTTCAGGTGCGCGAACACCGACGCCGGCGCGGGGTCGGTGAGGTCGTCGGCCGGGACGTAGATCGCCTGAACCGATGTCACCGATCCCCGCTGGGTCGAGGTGATCCGCTCCTGGAGCTCGCCCATCTCGGTCTCGAGCGTCGGCTGGTAGCCGACCGCCGACGGCATCCGCCCGAGCAGCGCCGAGACCTCGGAGCCGGCCTGGACGAAGCGGAAGATGTTGTCGATGAACAGGAGGACGTCCTGGCCGCCCTCCTCGCGGAAGTACTCGGCCATCGTCAATCCCGAGAGGGCGACCCGAAGGCGCGCACCCGGTGGCTCGTTCATCTGGCCGAAGACGAGCATCGTCTTCTCGATGACGCCCGACTCCCTCATCTCGAGCCAGAGGTCGTTGCCCTCGCGCGAGCGCTCGCCGACGCCGCAGAACGCCGACAGGCCCTCGTGCTCCTCGCCGATGTTGCGAATCAGCTCCTGGATCAGCACCGTCTTGCCGACGCCGGCGCCGCCGAACAGCCCGACCTTGCCGCCCTTCGCGTAGGGGGCGAGGAGGTCGACGACCTTGATCCCGGTCTCGAGGAGCTCCTGCGTCGGGGTGAGGTCCTCGGCCTCCGGCGCGGGACGGTGGATCGGCCAGCGGGTGTCGGCCTTGACCTCGTCGCCGAGGTCGATCGGCTCGCCGAGCAGGTTGAAGATCCGCCCCAGCGTCGCGTCGCCGACGGGGACCGTGATCGGGCCGCCGGTGTCGACCACCTCGTCGCCGCGCTGGAGGCCGTCGGTGGCGTCCATGGCGACGGCGCGGACGCGGTCGTCGCCGAGGTGCTGCTGGACCTCGCAGACGAGCGTCATCGGCTGGCGGTTCTCGCTCTCGGGAATGTCTATGTGAAGGGCGTGGTAGATCTCGGGCAGCCGGTCGGGGAAGAAGGCGTCGACGACGACGCCGGTGACCTGCTCGACGCTGCCGACGTTCCCGTTGCTCTCCGCGTTTCCGTTTTCTTCAGCCATCTGTCTCCTTAGCTAGCAGCGAGCAGCGAGCAGCCCCGGCTCAGGCCCTGCTGGCTGCTTGCTGCTTGCTCGTCATCCGAGCGCCTCGGCACCCGCCACCACCTCGAGTATTTCCTGCGTGATCTCCGCCTGCCGGACCCGGTTCATCTCGAGCGTCAGGCGGCCGATCATGTCCTGAGCGTTCTCGGCCGCGTTCCGCATCGCGGTCATCCGCGCCCCGTGCTCGGAGGCAGCCGACTCGAGCAGCGCGCGGAACAGCGAGATGTCGACGTACTCCTCGAAGAGCCGCTCGAGGATCTCCTCAGCCTCGGGCTCGTAGACCCAGAGCGCCCGGCGATGGGCCTCGGCAAGCTCGGAGTCCTCGGGCTCGGAGGGCTCGGCCACGCCCTCGCCGAACACCTCGGCCTCGTCGAGCGGCAGCAGCCGCTGGCGGCGCACGTACTGGGTGAGGGGCGAGACGAAGCGGTTGTAGACGAGGTCGACGTGATCGACCTCGCCGTCGACGAAGGCTGCGATCAGGTCGCGGGAGATCCGGCGCGCGTCGGTGAAGGCCGGGCGGTCGGTGAACCCGACGTAGGACTCGACCAGATCCTCGCCGCGGAACCGGAGCGAGGAGCTGCCGCGACGGCCGACCACCGAGAAATGGACGTTCGCCCCCTCGCCGGAGAGCTCGCGCCGAAGCCGTGTCCCCTCACGAATGATCTGGGTGTTGAACGAGCCGGCGAGCCCGCGGTCGCCGGTGACGAGCAGCACGCCGACGTCGTCGACCTTCTCGCGGCGCTCGAGCAGGGGGGTGCCCTCGATCTGGTCGGGGGCCGCGTCGGCAACCTGCTTGGTCATCTCCCTGATCACCTGGGCGTAGGGCCGCAGCGCCTCGATCCGCTGCTCGGCGCGGCGCAGCCGCGCGGCCGCCACCATCTCCATCGCACGCGTGATCTTGTGGATGTTCTTGACCGCGCCGATGCGGTTCTTGACTTCCTTCTGCGTCGCCATACGGCTAACTCGCCCCGGGCACGTCGCATGTGGCATGTGGCATGTGGACTCGCAGTTCCACCTGCCACCTGCTACCTGCCACCCTGCCTCAAGCCGTTACCTCCTCCGCCTCGCGCTCCTCCTCCGGCTCCTCGCCCTCCTCGCCCTCGCCCTCGGTTTCGCCCTCGGCCTCGGGCTTCTCCTCGCCCTCGCCCTCCTCGCGGCGCTCCGGCGGCAGCTCGCCGCCGGCCTCCGTCTCCTCGAGCGGCGTGCCCTCCTCGTCGAAGTCGGGACCGAAGTCCTCGATCGCCGTCTCGATCGCATCCCCGAGCGCCTTCTCGTCCTCGTCGGAGAGCTGCCCCGAATCGTTGATCCGCTCCATCAGGTCGGACTGGTTGGCATGGAGCCCGTCGAGCAGCCGTCCGAGGAACTCCTGGACGCGCTCGGTCTTGATCCGGTCGAGGTGGCCGCCGGTACCGGCGTAGATCGAGGCCACCTGGTCGGCGACCGACAGCGGCTGGCGCTCCTTCTGGTTCAGCATTTCGACCAGCCGCTCGCCGCGGGCCAGCGAGCGCTGGGTGTCGGGATCGAGCTCGGAGCCGAACTGCGCGAACGCCTCCAGGTCGCGGTACTGCGAGAGGTCGAGGCGGAGCCGCCCGGCCACCTTCTTCATCGCCTTCGTCTGCGCGTTGCCGCCGACGCGCGAGACCGAGATGCCGACGTTGATCGCCGGTCGGACGCCCTTGTAGAAGAGGTCGGACTCGAGGAAGATCTGGCCGTCGGTGATCGAGATGACGTTTGTCGGGATGTAGGCCGAGACGTCGTTCGCCTGGGTCTCGATGATCGGCAGCGCTGTCAGCGAGCCGCCGCCGAGGTCGTCGTTGAGACGTACGGCCCGCTCGAGCAGCCGCGAGTGGAGGTAGAAGACGTCGCCCGGGTAGGCCTCCCGACCCGGCGGGCGCCGCAGCAGCAGCGACATCTGGCGGTAGGCGTAGGCGTGCTTGGTGAGGTCGTCGTAGACGCAGAGGGCGTCGCGGCCGTTGTAGAGGAAGTGCTCGCCCATCGCGCAGCCCGCGTACGGGGCCAGGTACTTGATCGGCGCCGCCTCATCGGCGGGGGCGGCGATGATGATCGTGTTCTCCATCGCCCCCTCCCCTTCCAGCACCGCCATCACCTGGAGGACGGTCGACATCCGCTGCCCGATCGCGACGTAGATGCAGACCAGGTCCTTGTCCTTGTTGTTGATGATCGTGTCGACCGCGACCGCGGTCTTCCCCGTCTGGCGGTCGCCGATGATCAGCTCGCGCTGGCCGCGGCCGATCGGGATCATCCCGTCGATCGCCTTGAGCCCGCTCTGGACCGGGGTGTTGACCGGCTGGCGCTGAACGACGCCCGGGGCCTTGAACTCGGCGCGCCGCTTCTCGGAGGTGTTGATCTCGCCCTTGTCGTCGAGCGGGCGCCCGAGGGGGTCGACGAGCCGGCCGAGCAGCTCCTCGCCGACCGGGACATCGAGTAGCTCGCGGGTGCGCTTCACCGTGTCGCCCTCGACGACCTTGTCCCACTCCCCGAACAGCACCACGCCCACGTTCTCCCGCTCGAGGTTGAGGGCGAGGCCGGTGACGTCGTGCGGGAGCTGGAGCATCTCCAGCGACATGCAGTTGTCGAGGCCGTGCACGCGCGCGATCCCGTCGGCGACCGACAGCACGGTCCCTACCTCGGCGAGGTCGGCGGAATCGACGTCGAGGCCCGCGATGCGCTCGCGGAGGATCGTTCCGATCTCGTCTGGCCTGATCTCCATCTAGCTGGACTCCTTCTTCGCTCCTGTTCGGGCTCTCAACGGTAGCCTCCCGCTCCTCAAGCGTGGGCGATCTCGCGCCGCAGCCGCTCGAGCTTGCTGCGCACGCTCGCGTCGCAGACCACGTTGCCCACCCGCAGGACCAACCCTCCGAGGACCCGGTCGTCGATCACCGTGGCGAGGTCGATCTCGCGCCCGGTGCGCTTCTCGATCTCCGATCCGACCCGCTTGACGAGCGTCGGGTCGAGCTCGACGGCGCTGGTCAGGGTGACCTCGAGCCGCTTGTTCTCTTCGGCCCAGAGCTCGTCGAAGATCTGGCGGATCCCGAAGATCGCTGGCATCCGGTGCTTCTCGGCCAGGAGCTCGAGGAAGTTGACGAGCTCGGGCTCGGCGCCCGAGAACGCGCGGGAGGTGCCGTCGCGCTTCTCGGTCGAGGTGAAGTAGGGGCTGAAGAAGAAGACCTGGAGTTCGCGATTCTCGTTGAGGGCGTCGACCACCTGGTCGAGCTGGTCGTGGATGGGATCGAGCTTGTCCTTCTCCCTGGCCACGCCGAACAGGGCGTCGGCGTAGACGCGCTCGATTTCCTCGAACATCAGCCCGCAGCGAGCAGCGACCAGCGAGCAGCCACCGGCTCCGAGCCATTTCTGCTGCTTGCTGCTTGCTGCTTGCTCATCGAACTATTCACGCTCGGACCCCGTTCCCGCTTCGGCTCCGGCCAACGCCGAGAAATCGACCTCGGAGAGCGCCTCCTCGATCAGCCGCCGGTGATCGCCCTCGTCGAGCGACTTCCGAGTCACCTTCTCGGTGGCCATCACGGTGAGGTCGGCGACCTCACCGCGGATCCGCTCCAGCGAGCGCTTCGTCTCGAGCTCGATGTCGCGGCGGGCGGCGGCGACCAGCTCCTCGCGCCGCTCGCGGCCGGCGGCGGCGGCTTCGGCGAGGGCGGCCTCGGACGCCTTGCGGGCGCGGGCGACGATCTCGTCGGCCTGGTCGCGCGCCACCCGCAGCCGCTCGCGGTAGTCGGCGAGCAGCTCGTCGGCCTCGTGGCGCTGGCGCTCGGCGGCCTCGATGTTCTCCCGGATCGCCTTCGCCCGCTTGTCGAGCTCGGCGCCGATC
>JBKPNB010000377.1:0-3605 GCA_046732395.1 Actinomycetota bacterium
GTGCGGAGGTCGTCGTCCTGCCGTTCGCCTCCCACCCTCCCGCGTAGCGGCACGCCTCGCGACAAGGATGTTCTAGGGTTGCGGCGAGGATGAGAGCGCGAGGCCTGGCTCGCAGGCCGGTGGGCCATCGGGGAGTGATCATTGCGGGCATCGTCTCGGTGGCGACGCTGGCGCTCGGCGGCTGCGGGTCGTCGAGCTTCCCGAACGAGCCGCGCGCCGCGGCCCCGATCGAGGTCACCGCCAGCCTCGGCCCGCGCGCGGTCAAGGTCTCGCCTGCGCAGTTCGGCGCCGGCCTCGTCAACTTCACCGTCGCGAATCTCTCGAGCAACCCGGCGAGCTTTCAGCTCAGCGGCCCGACCTCGGCGGACAGCGGCCAGATCGAGCCGAGCGCGGTGACGACGATCACCAAGAACCTGAAGACCGGCAGCTACCAGGCAACCGCCGGCGCAAGCGGGCTCCGCCCGACGACCTTCAAGGTCGGCCCGGAGCGGAGGTCGAGCCAGAACAAGCTGCTGTTGCCCTAGAGGCTGGCTCTTAGCCCTGGTCGCGGGGCTCCGGCTCGGCCTCGGCGACGAGCGCGTCGATCCGCTCGAGCTTCGCCTCGACGGCGGCGACCATGGTGTCGAGGCCGGCCCGCGCGCGATCCGAGGAGGTCTTGATCCCCGTCAGCGTCGAGCGGATCGCCTGGGCCTGCTTGAGCGTCGTGATCGCCTCGGCGGCGGCGTCGCGGACCGCGACCGGATCGACGGTGAGGTCGCGGTCGCGGGCCATCCCCACCCGTGCGACCGCGAGCCGGTAGGCGAGCGCGAGCGCCTGCCCCGCGGGCTCGTCGCGATCCACGGCGACGATCATCTTGTTGCCCTCGTACTCGTTGAGCTGCTCGCGTCCGGCCGGGACCTTGTCCTCGCCGGCGACGACCAGCACCGCGAACGACGCAGCGCGCGCGGCCATGCCGTCGTTGAGCTCGGCCCAGGCGTCGTTCTTCGAGAGCCTCTTGTCCTTCGCCTCGAACACGATCCGTCCCGCCGCCGGCCCGTCGCAGCCGCCGATCTCGACCAGCGTGTCGCCCTTCTTGCCGCCGCCCTCGGCCTGCTCGGCCCCGGTGTGCGACGCGGCATCGCCGCGCGAGGCCGCGATCGCCTCGATCGCCTCGTGGACCCGCTCCTCGAAGCTCAGCCCCTTGGCGGTCCCACGCGCCTGCTCGGCCGCGAGGGCCTCCTTGGCCCCGAGCCGCTCGCGCAGGGTGACCACCTCGCGGGTCAGCTCGTCGACCTGGCGGCGATCGGCCTCGCGATCGCGCTGCCGGCGGGCGTCGAGCTCCTTGAGCCCGCGGACGATCGCCGCCTTGAAGTCGGCAAGCGGATTCGCCCCGTCCTCGGCCGAGAACAGGTTGGCAATCGCCAGCCGCTGCTCGTGGTTCGCCCTGCCGACGAGGTCTGCGATCTGGCGCTGGACCGAGTCGCTCCGGTCGGGCCCGAACGCCGCCGCGATCCGGTCGGCGAGCTCCTCGTTGCCGGCCTCGAGCGTGCCGGTGAGCTTGTCGTTCAGCTTTCCGAGCTCGCGCTCCACCTCCCCGCGGACGTACTCGACCTCGGCCGCGGTCCCCTCACGCTCGAGCACCCGGGCGCCGATCTCGATCGCGTCGCGCACAGTGGCGGCCGGGTCGTGCCCCGATCCGGCCCGCTCGCGGACAACGCGGGCGGCGCGCTCGTCGGTGACCGTCAGGCGCTCGATGACGAGCCGGTGGTCGAGGACTCGAACCGTGCCGTCGTCGAGTGGGAGCTGGGGTTTCTCCGAGGCTTCCATCGGACCCACGAAGGTAGCCGCGCCGTCCGACGGAAAGCTGACGCGGGCGTGGCCATTAGGATCCCCACGCTTCTCCAACCCCCTTAGGAGGACCGTGGCCGTAGACACCTCAGAGGTCTCGAAGCTCGACGTCGGGCCGGGCGAGCTGCCGGCGACGATGGCGGCGTGGGTGATCCGCCCGGAGCGCGAGGGCGAGCCCAAGGACGCCTTCCAGGTCGAGGAGATCGAGGTGCCCGACCCGGGCGCCTTCGAGGTGATCGTGCGGGTGATGGCAGCCGGGGTCAACTTCAACAACGTCTGGGCGGCGCTCGGCGAGCCGGTCTCGGTGTTCGGCTACGGCGACCACCCCGACTGGGGCCACCACATCGGCGGCTCGGACGCCTCGGGGGTGGTGTGGAAGGTCGGCGCCGGCGTGACGCGGTGGGAGCCCGGCGACGAGGTCGTCATCCACTGCAACCAGGCCTCCTACGAGGACGTCGAGGTCCACGGACTCGACCCGCTGGCGGCGCCGAGCCAGCTGATCTGGGGGTACGAGACGACCTGGGGCTCGTTTGCGCAGTTCACGAAGGTCCAGGCGCAGCAGCTGCTGCCGAAGCCGCGCAACCTCTCCTGGGTCGACTCCTCGGCATACGGCCTGACCTACTTCACCGCGTACCGGATGCTGATCGACCGCTGCAAGCTCCAGGCCGGGCACAACGTGCTGATCTGGGGCGCGGCCGGCGGCCTCGGCGTGTTCGCCACCCAACTCTGCGCCGCCTCGGGAGCGAACGCCGTCGGCGTCGTCTCCTCGCCCGAGAAGGGGGAGCTCGTCAAGCGCCTCGGGGCCGTCGACTTCATCGACCGCAACGAGTTCGCGGGGATGATGCGGAAGGGGGGCGAGTCCCGCGAGGAGGAGAAGGAGCGCTTCAAGGTCTCGCGCGGATTCGCGAAGCGGCTCAAGGAAATCCTCGGCGATGCCCCCGACGTCGTCTTCGAGCACGTCGGCAAGGCGACGTTCCCGACCTCGGTGCTGGTCGTGAAGCCGTTCGGCAAGGTCGTGATCTGCGGCGCCACCTCCGGTTACGAGCTCGACTTCGACGTCCGCTACCTGTGGATGCGCCAGAAGGAGATCCTCGGCTCGCATTTCGCGAACGCGTACGAGTGCACGCGCGCGAATCAGCTGATGGCCGAGGGCAAGATCCGGCCCGTGCTCTGGCAGGCGATGGGGTTCGACGGGGTTCCCGAGGCGCACCAGCTGCTGCGCGAGAACAAGCACCACGGGAAGATCTCGATCATGGTCGGCGCCACCGACGAGACCGCGGGCAAGCACGAGGAGGGCCCGGGGGCGATCAGGGCCGAGGTCGGCGCCTAGCCGCCCGCGCCGACGGCCTGGGAGCGATGACCCACCTCAACTACATCGACTGGCACACCCACCCGTTCCGCGCGGAGCGCTGGCTCGAGGTCTGGCGCCCGGCGCTCGACCGCGCGCTCGCGTTCGGGGCGACCTCCTGCTACCTGACCCGCGACATCGACGACCCCCTGCACTTCCGGCAGGTCTCGGTGTGGGAGGACAAGGAGGACTTCGAGCGCTACTGGGCTTCGGACGAGATCTCGGCGATGCGCGAGGCCGCCTTCAACTACTTCAACAAGCCGCTGCTGCCGAGCTGGCACTCGCTGACCGCCGAGGCGCACGCCGGCGCCGCGGCCGCCGGGCCTACGCGGGAACCGGCCGCTTCCTAGCCTCTCGCCGGCGCGGGGACTTGGCCGCGGCGGCGGCGCGCGAGGCCTCGCCGGCGAGGCGCCGGCCCTGTGCCCGGAGG
>JBKPNB010000378.1:0-3825 GCA_046732395.1 Actinomycetota bacterium
AAGAGGTACCCCGAGGGGCGAGGTGCAGGCGTAATGGTCGCCGGCTCAGACCACTCGGGCGACGACGTAGACCTCGTTCGCGAGCGTGTCGTAGACGTCCTCGACGACGAAGTCGCGGGCCGGCGCGGCATGGTCGCAGAAGCCGCAGCGCACCTCGCCCGCCAGCGGCAGCTGGCCGTGCGCGGCAATCGGCAACGTGCAGGCCGGGCAGACGAGCGCGCCATGGGCGAGGACCTGGGCGCCGTCGCGGACGATCCGGCGCTGGAGCGCCGAGTCGGCACCCGCGGCACGCCCGAGCCGGACCTCGGGAAGCCCCCGGTCGCGGGGATCGGGTGTGATCTGGAACCCCATCGCCGTCTCGTTATGAGTTTATGCGCCGTCGACGGTGCGGCGGATCCACTCGGCGAGGAATGGCTCGGCGATCGAGTAGGCGCCGCCCTCGCCGACGACGAGCTCGCGATCGACGAGGGTCCGGAGCGCGCGCTGGACGTTGGTCGCCGGCGGCAGGCCGTGGAGGCGGCGGTACTCGGCGGCGAACGGGCGCCCCGGCCCGTCGACGGCGAGCGCGCCGAGCACCAGCTTCTGCGCGCCCGACGCGCCCTCCCAGAGCAGGCTGAAGTGGGCGTGCTCGGAGCGGACGACGGCGGCGACGGCCCGCTCGGCCTCGGCGGTGGCCGCGGTCGATCCCGCCGGGGTCTCCTCCCACAGGAAGTAGCAGAGCTCCTGCGTGGCGTAGGGGTGGCCGCCGGTCTCGGCGAGGACCCAGTCGATCGTCGCGGCCTCCACCTCCTTGCCGGTGCCGTCGAATCGCTCGGCGATGAACGGGGCGAAGCGCTCGGGGGGGATCACCCCCAACTCGACCGCCTTCGCGCTCCGCCAGAACGGCTCGTTCTCGTCGTTGAAGATCCGCTCCATCACGTGGCGGCGGCTGCCGAGGTAGACGTGGGCGACCTCGGGCTGGCGCTGGAAGACGGACCGCAGGAGCTTCGGCAGCCCGGGGTCGAGGGTGACGATCTCCTGGAACTCGTCGATGACGAGCGCCACCCGCCGCCCGCGCGCCGCTCCGAGCTCGGCCGGCAGCTCGAGCAGGTGCTCGAGCGTGGCGTCGATGTCCTCGCGCCGGCGCGCGCCGGCGAAGCTGAAGCCGAACGAGCCGTCGACCGGGTTCACCGTCACGATCGGCTGGATCCGGAGTCCGCGAAACGGCGCCAGCGCCGCCTCGCGAGCGCGCTCGATCACCGAGGCGACGTTGTCGAAGATCGAGCGGGCCAGGCGCTCGGCGAGCTTCTCCTTGCTCGGGGCGGTCATCAGGTCGACCTCGGCGACGAGCACTCCCGCTGCGCTGAGCTCCTGGACCGCCCGCCAGACGAGCGAGGACTTCCCGTAGCGGCGGGGGGCGAGGACGACGACGTCCTGGCCGTTGCCGATGTCCGCAACGAGCTCGGCGACCTCACCCTCGCGGTCGGCGAACGCCTCGTCGAGAGCGAGGGCGCCGAAGCGGAACGGGTTCGTAGGGACCGGCATACCTGGAAGTATTATACGTTATCGTATGCAGATCGCCCCCGGGAGGGGAAGGTGCAGTTCATATACGAAGCTGCATGATGCGGCAGCGTATATGAAGGCGGAATCCCGGCTCCGACCACGGCCGGCCATGCGAAGTGTGTAGGGTCAGGCACCGCTCACCCGACCGGGAGCGACGCCTTGGAGGAGATCGGATGAGCTACTTCGTCACCGGCGCCACCGGATTCATCGGCCGGCACCTGGTCGAGCTCCTGCTCGAGCGGGAGGGCACGATCTACGTCCTCGTCCGCGAGGGCTCGAAGGGGCGGCTGGAGGAGCTCCGCAGCCGCTGGGGCGCGAGCGAGGCTCGGATCGTGCCGGTTGTCGGCGACCTGTCCCAGCGCCGCCTCGGGGTGGGCGACGAGGAGATCGCGGGACTGCGCGGCGACGTCGACCACCTCTTCCACCTCGCCGCGATCTACGACCTGACCGCCGACGCCGAGACCCAGCGGGTGGCCAACATCGAGGGGACCCGGCACATGGTCGAGCTCGCCGAGGCGATCGAGGCCGGCCGGATCCACATGGTGAGCTCGATCGCCGCCGCCGGGCTGTATCGCGGCACCTGGCGCGAGGACATGTTCGACGAGGCCGAGAACCTCGATACCAACCCCTACTACCGGACCAAGCACGACTCCGAGGGGGTCGTCCGCGAAGGCGGTCGGCCGTGGCGGGTCTACCGGCCGGGGATCGTCGTCGGGCACTCGCAGACCGGCGAGATGGACAAGATCGACGGCCCCTACTACTTCTTCAAGCTGATCCGCCGGCTCCGTAACACCGTGCCGCAGTGGATGCCGATGCTCGGCGTCGAGGGCGGCGAGATCAACCTGGTCCCGGTCGACTTCGTCGCCCGCGCGCTTGACCACATCGCCCACATCGATGATCTCGACGGGCGCGCCTTCCACCTCACCGACCCCGCGCCGCTCAACGCCGGCGAGGTGATCGACATCTTCGCCCGCGCCGCGCATGCGCCCCCATCGTCGGTCCGGGTGCCGAAGACCGCGGTCGACGCGCTCGTCCCGGCGCTGCGGCTGGCGGTCTCCGGAGTGCCGCTCGCCGGCGCCCTGGTCGATCGGATCCTGCGTGACTTCGGGATCCCCCGCGAGGTCCTCCAGTACGTCACCTATCCCACCCACTTCGACTCCCGCCAGGCGCAGGCCGCCCTCGCCGGGACCGGCATCCGGGTGCCGCCGCTCGCCGCCTACGCCGACAAGCTATGGGACTACTGGGAGCGCCACCTCGACCCCGACCTCTACGGCGACCGGACGCTGGTCGGGGCGGTGCGCGGGCGCCGCGGCGTCGTCAGCGGCGTCGCCGAGGTCGTCGAGCAGCAGATCCCGGACGAGTTCCTGCGCCTCGGCCGCCGCCTCCAGGGGACTGCGTCGCTGGAGAAGGCGGTCCGCGGTCGGGTCGTGATGGTCACCGGCGCGTCGTCGGGGATCGGCCGCTCCGCGGCGGTGAAGATCGCCGACGCCGGCGGCAGGGTGCTGCTGGTGGCGCGCACGCCCGAGAAGCTGGAGGCGACGCGGGAGGCGATCATCTCCGCCGGCGGCGATGCGCACATCCACCGCTGCGACCTCTCCGACATGGAGGACATCGACCGGATGGCGGAGGAGGTTCTCGGCGCTCATGGGCACGTCGACATCCTCGTCAACAACGCCGGTCGCTCGATCCGGCGCTCGATCGCGCTCTCCTACGACCGCTTCCACGACTTCGAGCGGACGATGCAGCTCAACTACTTCGGAGCGGTGCGGCTGATCCTGAGGCTGCTGCCGGTGATGCGCGAGCGCCGCTCGGGACACATCATCAACGTCAGCTCGATCGGAGTGCAGACGAACACGCCGCGGTTCTCCGCCTACGTCGCCTCGAAGGCCGCCCTCGACGCGTTCTCGCGCTGCATCGCGTCCGAGATCAAGGACGACAATGTCGACATCACCGCGATCTACATGCCGCTGGTGCGGACCCCGATGATCGCCCCGACGAAGATGTACGACCGGTTCCCGGCGATCACCCCCGAAGAGGCGGCCGACATGATCTGCGAGGCCACCATCCACCGCCCGAAGCGGATCGCGACCCCCCTCGGGACGCTCGGGCAGCTGCTGTACGCGATCAACCCGAAGTCGATCGACTACATCCTCAACAGCGCCTACCACCTGTTCCCGGACTCGAGCGCCGCGAAGGGTGAGAAGAAGGAGGCCGCCGGCGAAGGCCAATCCCGCGCCCGCACGCGCGCTCCGGCCGCCTCGCAGGAGACCGCGTCCAACAACC
>JBKPNB010000379.1:0-11499 GCA_046732395.1 Actinomycetota bacterium
ACGCTCGCGCAGCGGCCCGCCGGGCCGCCGCCGTCGTTCGCCGCCCGAAGCACGGCAATCGCGAGCGCCGGATCGGATTCGACCACCTCGGTCACCTCCGCCATCGAGGCTCTCGGTGCGCTCGAGGCCTCGAGCAGCGCCCGCCGCGCCTCGCCGTGCGCCGGCAGCGAGGCGACGTGCTCGGACGCCGCCGCCAGCCGCACCCCGCCCGCGCCGAAACGGAGCTCGCCGCGATCGGCGTGCCGGGACCTCGTCGTTGTCGCTGCCGCGCTGATTCGACCTCCGTGCCTGCGCGCACCGGCCCGTCGCGGGCCCGGCTCACTCCTCTCATCGGCAGCGCGGGCCGCGGGATTTAGCGCGAGGCCCAGACGGGGCCGGGCGGGGGCGCCTCAGCCTCGCGCCACCCGCTCGCGGAGCCGGTCGAGCGCGGCGTCGATCCGCGCCAGCGAGTCCTCCCTCCCGAGCGCGGCGAGCGACTCGAAGATTCCCGGCGAGACCGTGGTCCCGGTGATCGCCACCCTGATCGGCTGGTAGAGCTCTCGCGGCTTCAGCCCGCGCTCGGCGAGGACGCCCTCCAGCGCGCGCTGGATCCCGTCCCGGTCCCAGTCGTCGAGGTCGCGAAGCGCGGCGGCCGCGGCCTCGAGCAGCGCCGGGGCCTCCTCACCCATCACTCGGTTCCAGGCCGCCTCGTCGGGCTCGGGTTCGACGAACATGAAGGCGATCAGCGGCCACACCTCGGCCAGGGTCTGCGCCTTGTCGGCGACGATCTCGCAGGCGAGGAGGCGCCGCGCCGGCTCCGTCGCTGAGAACGCAGCGGCGGCCGCCGGATCGGTCCGCTGAAGGTGGGCGGCGAGGCGACGCTCGTATTCGTCGGGCGCCAGATCGCGCATGAAGCGCCCGTTCAGCCACCGCAGCTTCGCCTCGTCGAAGACGGCGGAGGAGCGGCCGACGTCCTCGATCGAGAAGCGGCCGATCAGCTCCTCGGTGCTCATGATCGTCGTGTCGTCGGTGGTTCCCCACCCGAGCAGGGCCAGGTAGTTGCGGACCGCCGCCGGCAGGTACCCGGCCGCGGCGAGCTCCTGGACCGAGGCCGCTCCGTGGCGCTTCGAGAGCTTGCGGCCGTCGGGACCGTGGAGCAGCGGCAGGTGGGCGTAGCGCGGCGCCTTCACCCCGAGCGCGGCGAGGACCAGCAGCTGCTTGGGGGCGTTGGAGAGATGGTCGTCACCGCGGATCACGTCGGTGATCCCCATGTCGGCGTCGTCGACGGCGACCGCCAGGTTGTAGAGCGGGGTGCCGTCGCCGCGGGCGATGACGAAGTCGTCGAGCGGGCGGTTGGGGAAGGCGACCGGGCCGCGAATCGCGTCCTCGACGACGGTCGAGCCCTCGTCGGGGACCCGGAGCCGGATCGCGGCGCCGGGGTCCTCGCGCGGCTCGCCGCGGTAGCCGACACCCGGGGCCTCGGCCTTGCGCGCGCGGATCTCCTCGGCGGTGGTCGGATCCGGGTAGGCGGCGCCGGCTGCGACGAGGCCCGCGATCGCCTCGCGATGCCGCTCGCGGCGACCTGCCTGCGAGACCGGTCCCTCGTCCCAGTCGAGCTCGAGCCAGCGAAGCGCGTCGAGGATCTGCTCGACGTTCTCGGGGGTCGAGCGCTCGCGGTCGGTGTCCTCGATCCGCAGCACGAGCGTGCCGCCGAGCCGGCGTGCCAGGAGCCAGTTGTAGAGCGCCGTCCGGGCGCCGCCGATATGCAGCGCGCCGGTCGGCGAGGGTGCGAAGCGGAAGCGAGGCGAGGGGGACAACGAGCCGATCGTAGGAGATACTCGCGGCGATGGCCGGGGAGCGCCGAAAGACAATCCGCGGCGTTGCGGTCGCGCCCCGGCCCGTCGACGAGCGTGCCGGGCGGCGCCGCACCATCGAGGAGCGGCTGCGGGTCCGTTTCCCCTCGCTCTTCCGCCGGCTCGGCGCGATCGTCCTCGGCCTCTCGCCGCGGGCGCGGATCCGGCAGGCGCTGGTGGCCCGGCTCATGGCCCGGGCATACGCGGCGGCGAACCGTCGCGACTTCGAGCTCGTCCTCACCTTCAACGACCCCGACGCCTACGAGTACCGGCCGAGCGCCGACCTCCTCCCGCCCGACATGGCGACCGCCTACCACGGTCACGCCGGCTACCGCGAGTTCTGGCGCTACTGGCTCGAGGCGTTCGACGACATCCGGTGGGACCCGGAGGAGATCCTCGACTTCGGCTCCCGGGCGCTGGTCACGGCCCGCCAGAGTGGGCGCGGATCGGGGAGCGGCGTCGCCGTCAGCGAGCCGGTGTTCCAACTGTTCACGTTCAGGCGCGGCCTGGTGGTGCGGCAGGAGGACTTCCTGGATCGTTCGCAGGCACTGGCGGCCGCCGCGCGGGAGCCGGAGTGCTGATCGGGGCCCACGTCTCGACCGCCGGCGGGCTCGCCACCGCCGTCGAGCGCGGCGTCGAGCTCGAGTGCGAGGCGATCCAGATCTTCAACCAGAGCCCGCGGGCGTGGCGCCCGACCGCCCACTCGGACGAGGACTTCGCCGAGTTCCGGGAGGCGTTCGAGGCGTCGCCGCTTTCCTCGACGGCGATCCACGCCATCTACCTCATCAACGGCGCGAGCACCGACCGGGCCGTCAAGCGCAAGTCGCATACCTCGCTCGTCGCCGCGCTGCAGCTCGGGGATGCGATCCGCGCCGACGGCGTCGTCCTGCACGCGGGGGCCCGGAAGGGCCGCCCGCACGACGCCTCGATGCGCCGGGCCGCGAAGACGATCGCCGCCGCCCTCGCCGACTCGGAGCGCTGCCCGCTGCTGCTCGAGAACACCGCCGGCACCCAGGGACCGCTCGGCAGGAACTTCGACGAGCTCGCCGAGCTGATCGAGCTCGCCGGCGCCGGCGATCGCCTCGGCGTCTGCATCGACTCCTGCCACCTGCTCGCCTCCGGCTTCGAGGTCCGCGACGCGAAGCAGCTCGGGCTGGTGGTGGACGAGCTCGACGCCAAGGTCGGCCTCGACCGCCTGCGCCTGCTCCATGTCAACGACTCGAAGGTCCCCCTCGGCGGCAACCGCGACCAGCACGCGGTGATCGGCGAGGGCGAGCTCGGGAACAGGGGGATCGCCACATTCCTCTCGGAGCCGCGCTTCGAGAGGCTGCCGGCGCTGATCGAGACCGGCGCCGAGGACGGCGCCCCCGCCCGCGTCGACGTCCGCAAGGCGAAGCGGCTGCGGCGCGAGGGGTTGAAGCGGCGAGGGCGGTAACGCGGGGAACGTCGCTACGGGGGAGAAATCAGGGTGTTGGCGCCTTTATGGCGCGATGCGCCAGAAACGCGGCCACAGCGAGCCCGATCGGCTCGTCGGCAGGACGGCCGCCCGCCAGCACGGCGTGATCACGCTGGGTCAGCTTCTCTCTGCGCGCCTCACGCCCGACGCGATCAAGCGCCGTGTTGCGGCCGGGCGCCTCCACCGCATCCACCGCGGTGTCTACGCCGTCGGCCATCCCAACATCACAAGAGAGGGGGTCTGGCTCGCTGCGGTACGGACGTGCGGCGTCGGCGCCGCGCTGAGTCACCAAAGCGCAGGCCAGCACTCGCGGATGTTCCCCCTCACTGCAAATCTCCGCCCGGTCCACGTCACCGTCCCGCGAGTCGGCGGCCGACGAAAGCGCGAGGGAATCGTCGTCCATCGCTCGAAGACGCTCACCACGGCGGATGTCGTCCTCAGGGACGGCATCCCGACGACGAAGCCGGCGCGGACGCTCGCCGATCTCGAGTCGGTCCTGCCCCGCGAGCAGTGGCAGGACGCATGCGATCGGGGCCCGCTTCCTCCACCTGCCGATCGGCGACCTCGGTACCACTGAGCGGACCAAGAGCCGCCTCGAACGAGCGATGCTTCGTCTCTGCCGCCGCTACGGCCTGCGCCTCCCCGAGGTGAACGTCTGTGTCGGCCCGCACGAGGTCGACTTCCTCTGGCGGACCGAGCGGCTAATTGTCGAGACCGACGGCTACGAGACCCATCGCGACCGGGCATCGTTCGAAGCCGACCGCACCCGCGACGCGGAGTTGAAGCTCCTGGGCTACGACGTCGTGCGGTTCACGTACAGGCAGGTCCTGGACGAGCCGGAGCGAGTAGCGCGGACGCTCCGGGCGCTGCTCGCCGGCTCGGGAGCCGAGTGAAGGGGGTGCCTTGGACCCCTACGCCAGCGCGTCGCGGAGGTCGAATGCCCGCAGGCCCTCGGGGCCGGCGTCGGTGCAGTCGAAGAAGCGCGGGTTGACGCAGCTGTGGGCGGGACCGTCGCCCTCGTAGCTCGGCTCGACGCGGAACTGGCACTGGGGCAGCGGCTCGCCGGTCATCTTGATCCCGCCGAAGCCACCGGCGTGCTCGGCGGCCTCGAACATGTCGACGTCGATCTCGGCGCGGAAGACCTTGCGGACGCAGCCCATGTAGTGGCCGCCGCTGAGCGGGTCGCGGTAGCTGTAGAGGTAGCGGCAGCGAAGCTCGATGCAGCCGCGGGGCTCGACCAGCTTGTCGCAGAAGGTGCGGCAGCGCCGGCACTCGCCGACCCGCGTTTCCTCTCCGCGCTGCTCGATCGCCACGGGGGGAGTTTAGGCGGGCTCGCGGGTCAGGCCGCGATCGCGTGCGAGCCGAGGAGCTGGTCGAGCTCGGCTCGGAGGGCCGGCGAGGGGTTGATGCGGTATTCGGAGCCGAACCGGAGGCGCCGCATTCCCTCGCGGGTCTCCATCTCGAGCAGCACCTCGCTATCGCCGGGGAAGACTTCGAAGACGGCCTTCAGCTCGCCGACCAGGCCGCCATCGAGCTTCGCCGCCTCGAGGCGGATGACGATCGTCTGCGGCTCGGCCCGGGCGCGGCTCCGGGACCGGGCCGAGGCCACCTCGTCGGAGGTCGGCTCGAACGGCTCCGCCTCGGCCACCACCAGGCTCGTATCGCCGCGGCCCTTGTGGTCGACGCGGCCGCGGACCACGATCACCCGGTCGACCTCGATCACCCCCGCCGCCTCGCCAGCGGCGTCGCGGACGAACAGCTCGGCGGTGCCGTCGAGGTCGTCGAGGGTGGCGAACATCACGTGCGCCCCGCTGCGGGTCCGCACCCGCCGGGCCTCGGTGACGATCCCGCCGACCGTCAGCCAGGCGCCGTCCTCGCTCCCGGCGACCGCCGAAAGCGGGCAGTCGACGCGCTCGGCGAGCGACTCTCGCACCTCGGCGAGCGGGTGCGAGGAGAGGAACGTGCCGAGCGTCTCCTTCTCGAGCCGCAGGAGCTCCCGCTGCTCGAATTCCCCGTCCGGCACCGGCGGGTGCGAGGGGCCGGGCGCCGCCGCCGCCGGACCGCCGATATCGAAGATCGACCCCTGCCCCCGCTGGGCGTCCTCCTGCGCGCGCTGGCCGAAGCCCTGGGCGGCGGCGAGGACCTCGAGCATCCCGCGCCGCGAGGCGCCGGTCGAGTCGAGGGCCCCGCACTTCACCAGGCACTCGATCGCCCGCTTCCCGGACGCGCGGGCGTCGACCCGCTCGCAGAAGTCCCAGATCGAGCCGAACGGACCGCCGGCCTCGCGGGCGGCGATGATCGCCTCGACCGCGGCGTGGCCGACGTTCTTGACCGCATCGAGCCCGAAGCGGATCCGGTTTCCCGAGACGACGAACCCGTGATCGGAGGAGTTCACGTCCGGCGGCAGGACCTCGATGCCCAGTTCCTGACAGCGGTTGACGAAGAACGGGACCTTGTCCTTCGTCGACATCACCGACGAGATCAGCGCCGCCATGTACTCGGCTGGGTAATTGGCCCGAAGGTATGCGGTGCGGTAGGAGATCAGCGCGTAACAGGCCGCATGCGAGCGGTTGAAGCTGTAGTCGGCCGCCGCCGTCATCAGCGACCAGAGGTCGTGGGCGACCTTGGCGTCGGTGCTCGAGCCGGCGAGGCCGGCGAGGAACTTGTCCTTCATCGTCGCCATCAGGTCGCGCTTCTTCTTCCCAACCGCCTTGCGCAGATCGTCGGCCTCGGCCGGGCTGAAGCCCGCCATTCGCTTCGCGATCTCCATCAGCTGCTCCTGGTAGATGCAGCAGCCGTAGGTCGACTCCGTGATCTCTCGCAGTCGGGGGTCCGCGTAGCGGACCGAAGAGGGGTCGCGCTTCCCGCGCGCGTAGTCGTCGATGTAACGCATCGCGCCGGGGCGGTAGAGCGCCCCGAGTGCGACGAGGTCGTCGAACTCGGTCGGGCGCACCTTCCGCAGCGCCTCGCGCATCCCGTCCGACTCGAACTGGAAGACGCCAATCGACTCGCCCCGCGCAAGCATCTCGTAGGTCTTCGCGTCGTCAAGAGGCACCGACTCCATGTCGAGCTCGACGCCGCGCGAGCGGCGGATGATGTCGACCGCGTCCTCGATCACGTCGAGGTTCCGGAGCCCGAGGAAGTCCATCTTCAGCAGCCCGATCTCCTCGATCGGCCCCATCGAGTACTGGGTGACGATCTTGTACTGGCGCTCGGGCCGCCCGCCGTTCCCGTGGCTGTTCCCGTTCGGCTCCGCCGGCGCCGCCCGGTCCTCCGCGAGCTGGAGCGGGACGATCTCGTGGAGCGGGCGGTCTGCGATCACCACTGCCGCGGCGTGGATGGAGTTGTTGCGGACGATCCCCTCGAGGCCGCGGGCGACGTCGACGATCTTGCGGGCCTCCGGGTCGGCGTCGTAGGTCCGCCGCAGCTCCTCGCCCGACCGCAGGCAGTCCTCGAAGCTCGGGTTGCGACCGAGGATCGGCTCCGGGATCAGCTTCGCCAGCCTGTCGCCGGTCGCGTAGTCGTAGCCGAGGACGCGCGCGGCGTCGCGGGTCGCCGCCCGCGGCGCCATCTTGCCGAAGGTGATGATCTGGGCCACCGACTCGCGCCCGTACTTGTCGGCCACGTAGCGGATCACGCGCTCCCGGCCGCGGACCGAGAAGTCGATGTCGATGTCCGGCATCGACTTTCGCGCGGGGTTCAGGAAGCGCTCGAACAGCAGGTCGTTGGCGAGCGGGTCGAGCTCCGTGATCCCCAGCGCGTAGGCGACGATCGACCCCGCCGCCGACCCCCGGCCCGGCCCCACCGCGATTCCGCTCTCCTTGGCGAACCGGACGAAGTCCCAGACGATCAGGAAGTAGGAGTCGAATCCCATCTCCGCGATCACCCCGAGCTCGAATTCGAGCCGCTCGGCCGCCGTGGCCGGGGGCGGGTCCCCGTAGCGGCGGCGCAGGCCGTCGCCGGCAAGCCGGCGGAGCATCGCCCGCGGCTCCTCGTCGTCGGGGGTTGGGAACCGCGGGAGGAGGAGCTTCCCCAGCTCGATCTCGACGTTGCAGCGCGCGGCGACCTCCAGCGTGTTCGGGACTGCCTCGGGCCAGGCGGCGAACGAGGAGACCATCTCCGCCGGGCTCTTGAGGAAGAACTCGTTGGTGTCGAAGCTCAGCTTCGGCTGCTCGAGGGTGGACTTCGTCTGCACGCAGAGCAGCGCCGCATGGTTCGAGTAGTCCTCGCGGCGGAGGTAGTGGACGTCGCCGGTCGCGACCAGCGGCCGGCCGAGCTCGCGGGCGACCGCGACGATCCCCTCGTTGGCCCGGTCCTGGTCGCCGATGCCGTTCGCCTGGAGCTCGAAGTAGACGTTGTCGGCGCCGAACACCTGGATCAAGTCGTCGGCATGGGCGCGGGCGTCGGCGGGCCGGCCCTCGACCAGGCGCTGGCAGAAGCGCGACTGCAGGCAGCCCGAGAGGACGAGGACATCGCCCGAGTGCCGGTCGAGGAGGTCGAGGTCGACGCCCGGCTTGCCGCGACCGAAGCCCTCGAGGAAGCCGGCGGAGCTGAGCTCGACCAGGTTCCGGAAGCCCGCGTCGCTCGCCGCGAGCAGCGTCAGATGGTTCGGGCGCACCCTGCTTCCGGGAGCGGCGGCGGCGCGGCGATCGTCGACGAAGTAGGCCTCGATCCCGACGATCGGCTTGACGCCGGCCGCGCGGCACGCCTTGTAGTGGTCGACGGCGCCGTTCATCACCCCGTGGTCGGTGAGGCCGAGGGCCGGCATCTCGAGCTCGGCCGCCCGCCGCGCGAGATCGCGGATCTTGCAGGCCCCGTCGAGCAGCGAGTACTCGCTGTGGACGTGGAGGTGGACGGCCGCCGGGGCGCTCACAAAACGATCATGGCAACCGGGGCAGATGCAACCGCCGGGTTTGCCGCTGGTTGCGGGAAAGGAAGCCCGCCGCCTAGGGCTCGCGGCTCCCGGGCTGCCGAACGGCCCTCACGGCGAGACGGTATCGCGCCTCGCCCGACCTCATTCGGGAGGCCCGTTCCGGGGGGCGATCAGGCCCTGGGCGACTGCAAGAGCTACCGCTTGGGTTCGGTTCCGCGCGCCGAGCTTCGTCTTCGCGTTGCGGACGTGCGTCTGCACCGTCGCCGGGGACAGCCCGAGGCGATCGGCGATCTCCACGTCGGTCGCGCCGGTCGCGAGCATCGCCAGGACCTCGCGCTCGCGTGCCGTCGGTCGGCGCGGTGCGACCGGCACCGTCACCGCCGCGCTCCGATCGACGCAGCGATCCCGCCACTCGCGGCGTCATGCCTGGTTGCAGCTCGCTTGATCCCGGTCACGCAGAGTTCCGTTCCCCCTGCCCGCGCTCGGCAACTAAAACGGGTTCCGCGCCCCGCCGTCAGGTCCCGCGGTCGAATCTACCGCGGATGGGGGGCCCGGCTACCTCATCGCGTGTAGTGGCTCCCGCCACGTCAACCGCCTGGCCGAGGCCGGCGGCCGTGTCGGTTACGGCTTGACGGGGACCCGGCGGCCCGATTACGCTTGCGCTGTGACATCCGCGCCACGTGCGTTCACATCCGACGCCGGGCGTGGTCGGCAGGGCTCGCTCACCGCGCGCGAGCGCGAGATCCTCGGGTTGCTGGCAACCGGGCTGAGCGGAGCCGACATCGCCGCCCGCCTCGTGCTCTCGCCCGAGACCGTCCGCACCCACGTCCGCAACGCGATGGCGAAGCTCGGTGCCTCGACGCGCTCGCAGGCCGTCGCGCTCGCGATCCAGCGAAACGAGGTTCCCGATACCAGCGCGCCTTCCGGTGAGGAGGGGGTCGCCGCCCCCAGCACCGGCACCGCGCCCGGGCGGTCGGGCGCGGCCCCGGCGATGTTCGCGGCGGTCCAGGACCACGTCGCCTCGGCGGCGAACCTGGACGAGATCGTCGGCGGGCTCGTCATCCTCCACGAGATCGACGCCGCCGCGGTCTACGTCACCGAGCGGGACGGGATGACGCTGCGACGGGCGGCCACCCGCGGGCCGTCTGGGACCGCCCTGATGATGGCGCCCGAGGTGATCGCGCTGGGCGACGGGCCGATCGGGCGCGCGGCGCTCGAGCGCCGCGCCCAGCTCGTCCTCCTCGACCACCCCGCCAGCCAGTCGGCGGCCGCGCGGGGGGTGATCGTGGCCCCGATGGTCGCCGGCAGGCTCGTCGGCCTGATCTGCTTCGCGGTGCGCGCGAGCCGACCGACCGGACGCGCCGACCTGCTCCTCACGCAGGCGTTCGCGAGCCGTCTCGCCGAGGTGCTGACGGCGGTCGGCGACGGCGGCGTCGACAGCCAGCTCGCGACCGCGGTCGAGCGGTTCCGGGCCTCCTGGACGGCGACTACGGGCGCCTGAGACCTCGACCGCGCGTCAGCCCCGCGGCCTCACCAGCCGCTGGCCGACCGCCTCTCGCATGTATCCGGCCGCGGTCGCGAGTTCGGCCAGACAGAGATATCCGCAAACGGCGATGCCGTTGGATCGAATCCCCCGACGACGAGCCTGGGCGACGAGCTCGCCGAAGATCGGGGCATATCCCTCCTCTTCGCAATGTCGGTCCAGCGTGCGGCGGAAGGACCACGCCCCGCGCCCGTAGCCGTAGTGCTGGCGCAGGAAATCGTCGATTCGGAGCGCACGCATGTGCACGACGAGCGCTTCGGGCGCATGAACGAACCGGCGCCCCGATCCTATCCAGCGCGCACAGATCTCACGATCCTCCGCGTGCTGGAAGCTCTCATCAAAGCCTCCGAGCGCGCGGAAGGAGGCGGCCGGAAATGCGACGTTGCTCGAGGGAAAGAAGCGGGGTGCGGATCGCTCGTTGTAGGTGGCCTGGAGCGCGTCGACGACAGCCTGACTCGCAATGGCCCCGATGCTGTCCGGCACCCCGTTGACGACCGTACCGCCCACGGCTGCGCCCGGATGCGCGTCGAGGGCCCGGCCGAGCGCAGACAGCCACTCGGGGGCGGGCCGACAGTCGTCGTCGGTGAATGCGAGGGATCTTCCGCGCGCCGCGGCCGCGCCGGCGTTTCGCGCGGCCGCTGGGCCGTGGCCCACCGGACTTACGACGGTGACCCGCATGCGGCCCGTGAACGCGGACACCACCCGGTCGACCTCCGCCCCGCCGTCGTCGCTGGCAACGACGACCTCGAAGCCCCCTCGAGGAGGATCGAGAAGGGCGAGCGCCTCGAGACAGCGGCCGAGGCTGTCGAGCCTTCGCTTCGTCGGCACAACCACGGAGATCATCGGCATCGCCGCCGCGCGCACCGAGCCGCCCAAAGGCCGCGGCCGCCTCGGGGTTGCCGGGATCGGCCAGGGATATCGTTCTGTCGGTGTCGTCGGACGGCGTCGACCCCACCCTCAGCGTCATCGTCCCCGCCACCGGGACTCATCCGACACTCGCGCAATGCCTGGAGGGAATTCGCCGGAGCACGGAGCCGCCGGAGGAGCTGATCGTCGTCACCGAACCGGCCGAAGCCGGCCCGGCCGCCGCCCGCAACGCGGGGGCATACCGCGCCAGTGGGGACGTCCTCGCCTTCGTCGACGCCGACGTGGTGGTCCACCGCGACGCCCTGGCGCGGATCCGCGCCGAGTTTGCGACCGATCCGAGCCTCACGGCGCTGTTCGGCTCCTATGACGATGCCCCGCCGGCCCGGGGCGCCGTCTCTGGCTTCCGCAACCTGCTCCACCATCACGTCCACATACACGCTGCGGGTCCCGCCGAGACCTTCTGGGCAGGACTAGGCGCGGTCCGCGCGCCCGCGTTTCTTCGCGTTCGCGGCTTCGACGCGGGTAGCTTTCCATACGCATCTATCGAAGACGTCGAGCTCGGGATGCGGTTGGTCGCCGACGGCGGCCGCATTCGGCTCGAGCCCACGATCCAGGGAACGCACCTCAAGGGCTGGACCCTTCGCGAGATGCTGCGGACCGACTTCGCGCGCCGCGGGATCCCCTGGGTGGCGCTCCTGGTTCGCTCGCGGACGCTGCCGAAGCACCTCAACCTCGGATGGCGTCACCGGCTGAGCGCCACGGTGAGCGTGCTCGGAGTCCTGGCCATCGCCCGGCGCCGGGCCGCCGGCGCGGCCGCCTGCGTCCTCCTGCTCGTCGCCCTCAATCGCTCGCTCTACCTGTTGATCCTCCGGCGGCGCGGACCCGCTGAGGCGCTCGCGGGCATCGGTATTCACGCTCTCCATCATCT
>JBKPNB010000380.1:0-21692 GCA_046732395.1 Actinomycetota bacterium
GCTCCCCTCGCGCCTGGCGCGCCCACCCGCCGCATCACCAGCGACGGATCGGCGTCGAGCCGGTCGGCGACCTCGCGGGCGAGCTCGTCGCGGCTGATCGTCTCCCCCAGCGCCGCCAGCACGGGCGCCGCCTGGTCGAGCGCCCGGTCGCGCCCCGCCGCCGAGCCGAGGTCGGCGGCGTCGAGGATCGCGCGGACGTGGAAGACCGGCATCTCGACCGCCCGCCCCACGAGCTCCCGGAAGCGGTCGGCCGAACCCCCGGCCAGGATGTCGGCCGGGTCCTCCCCCGGCGGCATCGCCGCCACCCGCAGCCGCACCCGCCGGCTGCCGGCGACCCGTTGGGCGCGGAGCATCGCCTCCCTTCCCGCCCGGTCGGCGTCGAGCGCGAGCACGACCTCCTCGGTGTGCGAGGCGAGGATCGAGAGCTGCTCGGGGGTGATCGCGGTCCCCATCACGCCCACCGCCTCCCCCACCCCGGCCTGGTGCGCGGCGAGGACGTCCGTGTAGCCCTCGACCACCACCGCCCGGCCCGTCTTCGCGATCGCCGGCCGCGCGCGGTCGATCCCGTAGAGCGTGCGGCTCTTGCGGTAGAGCTCGCCCTCGGGCGAGTTCAGATACTTCGGCTTCGAATCGGCCGAGAGCGCCCGCGCGCCGAATCCCTGCACCCGCCCCCGCGGGTCACGGACCGGAAAGGTGATGCGGGCCCGGAAGCGGTCGTAGTGGCCGCCCTTCTGCCCCCTCTGCACCAGCCCCGCCGCGGTCAGCTCGGCGATCGAGAACCCGGCCCGCTGGCCGCGCGTCAGGACCTGGTCCCAGGCGCTCGGGGCGAAGCCGACCCCGAACGCCCCGAGCACCTCGTCGCCGAGGCCGCGGCCCGCCAGGTAGGCGCGCGCCTTCTCCGCCTTCGGCGAAGTCCTCAGGAAGGCCGCGTAGAACTCGGCGGTGCGGGCAAGTAGGTCGCCGAGCCGGCCCCGCCGCCGACGCGCCTCCTCCGCGCGGGGGTCGGCGCGCTCGCGCTCGACCTCGACGCCGTAGCGCTCGGCGAGCGCCTCGACCGCCTCCGGAAACGGCAGCCCCTGCTTCTCCTCGACGAACTTGATGACGTCGCCGCCGACCCCGCAGCCGAAGCAGTGGTAGAGCTTCTCCTGGGGGTCGACCGAGAACGACGGCGTGCGCTCGTCGTGAAAGGGACAGAGCCCCATGAAGCGCGCCCCCGATCGGCGCAGGTCGGTGTAGTCGGAGATGATCTCGACGATGTCGGCGGCGTCCTTGACCCGCTCGACGCCGCCGGCCGTGAACATCCCCCCCTTCGTCACAGCCGCGATTCCTCCGGCAGCGCCAGCCGCCGGAAGGTGGCGATGCAGTAGCGGTCGGTCATCCCCGCCACGTAGTCGATCACCCGCTGAACCTCGTCGGCGCCGGAGCGGACGGCGGGGACCTGGTCGGGGTGGGCGAGGTAGTGCTCGACGAGGGCCCGCACCGTCCACTGCACGCGCGCGTGCTCGCTGCGGGCGGCGGGGCCGAGGTAGACGCGCTCGAACATGAAGTCGCGCAGGCGACCCATCGCGTCCCCCACCGGCTCGCTCTGGACGATGTCGCCCGCGGCCCGCGACGAGTCGACGAGGTCGCCGACCAGCGCGTCGATACGCCGCGCCCCGGTCGGGCCGAGCAGCTCGATCTCGGCCCGCGGCAGGTCGGCGCCGGCGAGGATCCCGGCGCGCAGGGCATCATCGATGTCGTGGTTGATATAGGCGAAGCGGTCGACGATGCGGACGATCCGCCCCTCGAGCGTCGCCGGCCGCTCGGCGCCGGTGTGGTTGAGGATCCCGTCGCGGACCGGCTCGGTGAGGTTGAGGCCGCGCCCCGCGCGCTCGAGCGCGTCGACCACGCGCAGCGAGTGCTCGTTGTGCCTGAACCCGCGCCCGGCGCGCCCGCGCAGCACGCGGTCGAGCGCCTCCTCGCCGATATGCCCGAACGGCGGGTGGCCGAGGTCGTGCCCGAGCCCGATCGCCTCGGCCAGATCCTCGTTCAGCCCCAGCGCCCGGGCGACGGTGCGGGCGATGCAGCAGGCCTCGATCGTGTGGGTGAGCCGGGTCCGGTAGTGGTCGCCCTCCGGGGCGACGAACACCTGCGTCTTGTGCTTGAGCCGGCGGAACGCCTTCGAATGGACGATCCGGTCGCGGTCGCGTTGGAACGGCGTCCGCAGCGGGCTGTCGGCCTCGGGCTCCCGGCGCCGGGCGGGGTAGGACCGCATCGCAAGCTCCCACAGCCACTCGGCCTCCCAGGCGCGGACGCGCTCCTCGAGGGAACCGGCGGTCGCCGCAGCGCCGTGTCCAGTGGCCAGTGGCACCTTGCCAGTGAGCATAAGGTCGGCGGGCGCACGAAACGCGCCGACTCGCGGACGCGTTCGCGCCGATCCCCTAACGCGAGCTCAGATCGAGCACCATCTCCAGGTAGAACGGGGTGAACCCCTGGCGCTCGTAGAAGTGCCGCGCCCCTTCGTTTGTGTACGCGAGGCCGACGGCGAGCGTCCCGGCCCCGCGCTCCCGCGCCCAGCGCCGGCCCTCCTCCACCAGCGCGGCGCCGACGCCGCCGCCGCGCTCGTCGGCGAGGACGGCGAGCGTCTCGAGCTCGGCGACCCGATCCCCGAGGTCCCAGGTCGCGGCGCCCGGCCCGGCGGTCAGGAACGCGTAACCGACGGCGCGCTCGCCGCGCTCGGCGATCAGTAGCCCCGCCTCCTCCTCGCCGCCGAGCCAGCCCCGGTACTGGCCCTGGCGCTGGCGCCAGGTGTCCTCGTACGGGCGGACGCCGGCGACGCCGTCGGCGATCCCCCGGTGGTGCTCGTAGAGCGAGCGCCAGAGCGGCTCGAGGTCCGCGATCCGCTCGGGACCGGCCTGGACGATGCGAAGCTCCGCCACGACCGGGAAATCTAGTGTCGCGAGTCGGAGGTCCGCTCGACTGCCGGTGGATCTCCGACTCGGGACACTCGATGAGCAATTCCACGACCCCGCGCACGCGGCCGTGGAATTGATCATCTAGGCCGCGGCGCGAAGGCGGACGTGGGCGTGGTGCTCGAGCGTCGCCCCGATCGCCCGCTCGACCTGGCGGAGGTCGCGCTCCGGCGCCGCCGGCGCCGCCGCCAGCGGCCTCCCGAGCGCTTCGACCATGAACCGGTGCGCCACCGGCGAGAGCTCGAAGCCATCGCGCTCGCAGGCGGCGCAGACGACCCCGCCCGCGGCGCCGGAGAAGCCGACCAGGCCGTCCGGCTCGCCGCAGCGCGCGCAGGTGGCGAGCTCGGGCGCGAACCCGGCCGCGAGCGCGAGCTTGAGGCGGAAGGCGAGCGCGGTTGCGAGCCCGGCGGCGCCGTCGACGGCGGGGAACGGCGAGACGCCGCTCGGCGGCTCCTGGCCGTCGAGGAGGGCGAGGTAGCGGCAGAGCAGGTTGTAGGCGGCGGGGTTCGCCTCCTCGGAGTCGAGCAGCCTGAGGATCGCGTCGCAGCCGCGGGCGGCGGCCCCCAGCGCCGGGCCGTCGGAGCGGAGCCGGGGGTGGGCGGCGACGGTGTGCGCCGCGGTCACCGTCGCCAGCTCGCCGCGGCCGCGATGGAGGATCAGGTCGAGCCGGAAGAATGGCTCGAGCCGACCCCCGAAGCGCGAGCGCGGCCGCCGCACCCCCTTCGCGATCGCCCCCACCCGACCGTGGGTCGAGCTGAACAGGTGCAGGACTCGGTCGGCCTCGCCGTAGCGGATGCTGCGCAGCACCACCGCCTCGGTCTCGAAGGTCCCCGGCATGGACGGGGAAGGATGACGTCGGACGTGGACGGCAATCAGGCGGAGGAGCGCTTCACCGCGTCCCTGATCGCCTCCGCCGTCACCGTCGCGGCCACCGTCCCGATCACGATGCCCGCGAAGCGGTCGACCGTCCCGGTCCCGGAGGCGAGGCAGAAGACGACGTCGCCGTCGGCGTCGGAGAAGACCGGGTCCACTGCCCGCGCGACCCCGCCCGAGGCCATCCGCGCCACGCGCGTGCAGGTCGATTTGTCGAGGGGGGCGTTGGTCATCACGCAGACCAGCGTCGTGTTTCGCTCCTCGAGCTCGGTCCAGTCCGGCGGGCGCTCCATGGCGGCGATCAGCTCGGCGCTGCGGGCGACCGAGCCGTCGTCGGCGCGCGGCCCTCCGAGCACCTGGCCATCGGCGCCGACCACGTCGCCGAACGAGTTCGCGATCGCCAGCGCGGCGACCGTGAAGCCGCCGGCCGCCGTCGCCGCTGCGTAACCAACACCCGACGGTGCCGAGCGCTCGCGGCCGAGGGTCTTCCCGACCGCGGCGCCGGTCCCGGCTCCGACCCGCCCTCGCACCGGCACCCCCTCGCCAGCCTCCTCGCACGCGGCGTATCCATCCTCCGGACGGGGCCGGGCCCCCGGGTCGCCCTCGACGAGGTCGTAGATCACCGCGGCGGGGACGATCGGCACGATCCCGCCCGGGGTCACGTAGCCGCGTCCGCGCTCCTCGAGCCAACGCACGGCGCCGTCGGCGGCGGCCAGGCCGAACGCGCTGCCCCCGGCGAGGACCACCGCGGTCACCTCGGCGGTGGCGGCGAGCGGCCCGATCACATCGGTCTCGCGGGTCCCCGGCCCGCCGCCGCGGACGTCGACCCCGCCGCGGCTGGCAGGCGGCGCGATCAAAACCGTGCAGCCGGTCCGCCCCTCGGCATTGGTTCGATGGCCGATCAGGAAGCCCGCCGGCGGCGCGAGGTCGCTCATCGCGAGCCCGTCGCGAGGCGGCGCGGCGCTCGCCGCGGTCGGCGGCGCAGCCGGCGCTGGCAGCCCGGGCAGAAGTAGGTCGAGCGGCCGCCGAGAACGATCCGACGGATCGTCCCGTCGCAGCGGAAGCAAGCCTCTCCGGCCCGGGTGTGGACGCAGAACTCGTCCTGCATCGCCCCCCGGTCGCCGCGCGCGTCGCGGTAGTCGTCGACCGACGCGCCGCCGGTGCGAAGCCCGGCCTCGAGCGCCTCGACGATCCCGACGCGGAGGTCCTCGCAGTGCTCGAGCCGCATGGATCCGGCCGGCGATAGCGGGTGCAGCCGCGCCCGCCAAAGCGCCTCGTCGGCGTAGATGTTGCCCACCCCGGCAACGTGGGACTGGTCGAGCAGGAACGACTTCAGCGGCGCGGTCCGACCGAGCGCCTCGCGCGCCAGCTCGTCGGCGGTGAGCTCGCCCGACAGCG
This sequence comes from Actinomycetota bacterium, assembly GCA_046732395.1. Classification (GTDB taxonomy): domain Bacteria; phylum Actinomycetota; class Thermoleophilia; order Solirubrobacterales; family 70-9; genus JAWVFM01. The sequence goes on from JBKPNB010000380.1 coordinate 5,223, forward strand.
GCTCGATCCCGACGCGGCCCGCGAAGTACGGCTCGACCTGGTCGCGGCGGAGGAACACCGCCTGGCCGAACCGCCGCGGGTCGGTGAACCACAGCTCGAGGCCGCCGTCGAGCTCGAGCGCCGCCCGCAGGTAGCGGGCGTCGGGCGAGCCCTCATAGAGCCGCTCGCCTCCGAGCCGCCGCTCCCCTCCCCCGGCGTCGCGCAGCAGCAGGTTCCCGGTCATCCGCAGGTGCATCGCGAGCGCGTCGCCGCCATGGAGCCCGAGCACGATGTACTTGCCCCGCCGGCCAACCGACTCGATCCGCCGCCCGCCGAGGCGGCGCGCGACCCCCCGCGGCGGCACCGGCCTCGTCCAGCGCTCGTCGAAGATCCGGGCCGACTCGATCACCCGTCCGGCCAGCTCGGGCTCGAGCTGGCGACGGATGGTCTCGACCTCGGGAAGCTCGGGCACCCGACGGTTCTACCAGCCCGACGTCGCCGCATCGAGCGCCGCGCTCAGGGGAGCCGCGCCCGCGGGTGCGCCCGGAAGTAGGCGTTGCGGATCGCGTCGCTTCCGAGGTGCGTGTAGAGCTGGGTCGTGGCGACGTCGGCGTGACCGAGCATCTCCTGCACCGAGCGCAGGTCACAGCCGCCGGCCAGCAGGTGGGTGGCGAAGGTGTGGCGCAGCGTGTGCGGACTCATCTTCTTCTCCAGCCCGACGGCCTCGGCGTGACGCTGGATGATCTTGTAGAGCCCCTGGCGGGTGAGCGCACCGCCGCGGAAGTTGACGAATAGCTTCGGCTCGAGCCGCGAGCCGACGAGCGCTGGGCGCCCCGCACGCAGGTAGCGCTCGATCGCCGCGGCGGCCTCGCGGCCGAGCGGGACGGTCCGCTCCTTCGACCCCTTGCCGTGGGCCCGCACGAACCCCCGCCGGAGGTCGAGGTGACCGACCTCGAGGCCGATCACCTCCGACGCGCGCAGCCCGCACCCGTACATCACCTCGAGCAGCGCCCGGTCGCGGAGCGAGATCTCGTCCGGGCCCGAGACGCTCTCGAGCAGCCGCTTCACCTCCCCGTATCCGAGCACGTGGGGGAGCTTGCGACCGCGGGCTGGGGTGACGAGCCTCGCCGTCGGGTCGGCGCCGACCAGCTCCTCGCGGCGCAGGTGCCGGTAGAAGGAGCGGAGCGCCGCCGCCTTGCGGCTGATCGTCGCCGGCGAGCAAGCCGGGCGCGCCTCTTCGGCCTCGCTCGCCGGATGGCCGGTCGCGAGGTCGGCGAGGAAGTCGGCGATGTCGCCGCGGTCGGCCTCCAGCGCCCCCCGGCCCCGCCGGGCGAGGAACGCGCCGTACTGGAGGAGGTCGGTCCGATAGGCGTCGAGCGTGTTGCGGGCGAGGCCGCGCTCGAACTCGAGATAGGCGAGGAAGTCGAGCACCAGCACCTCGAAGCGGGGCTCGACCCGCTGGGTGGCCTCCGGGCGGACCGCGATCGCCATGCGGCCTCCTTTCGCCGCGGCGACAGCTCCCCTGCCGTTGCAAACCGCTATGCGCCGGGGGCGCTCCCTCGGAGCTCGTCGCGGAGGAGCATCAATCCGACGAGCGACTTCGCGTCGCGACAGTCGGCGATCGCCCGGTCGAGCTCGCCGAGCGGCACCGCGACGATCTCCAGGCGCTCCTCGTCGGAGGCCTTCCGGTCGACCTCCGAGAGCCCGGTGGCCGAGAACACGGTCACCTCCTCCTCGAGCAGGCCGGGACTGGTGTAGAAGCGCTTCAGCTCCCGCCAGTCGGACGCCTCGCGGCCGATCTCCTCCGCGAGCTCGCGGCGGGCGCAATCGAGCCGGCTCTCGCCCTCGACGTCGAGCTTGCCCGCCGGCAGCTCGAGGAGGTCGGGCTCGCCGACCGGCTCCCGCGGCTGGCGGACCAGGTAGGTGACCTCGCCGTCGTGGGCGACGATCGCCACCGCCCCGGGATGGCCGACCACCTCGCGCTCCGCGGTGCCGCCGTCCGGGTAGCGGAACTCCTCGACCCGCACGGTCGCGATCTTTCCCTCGTACACGGTCCTCGAGCCGAGCCGCTCCAAGCCGCCTCACCCACTACCCGAAAGCGAGCCCAGCGCACCGCCGGCGGCGAGCGGGGCGGCGAAGAACAGGGGGTCCTCGGCGAGCTCGCGCCCCATCGTCCGCGTCGGCAGGCCGCTCGCCGCGTAGCCGCCGAGGTCGACCGCCTCGACGGCGAGGTCGTGGCGATCCTCGCAGGCGGCGATCAGGGCATCGAGCGTCGCCTGGCGCGAGCCTCCCTCGAGGGCCTCCGAGTCGGCGAGCGGCCAACCCTCCAGCTCGACCTCGGGCACCGGGACCCGCACCGGCGCAAGCAGCAGCTCGAGCACCGTCGCGCTGTGGTGGCTGAGGCCGCGGTGCTCGGGGCGCGGATCGGCGCTCGAGAGCCGCGGCGAGAGCAACGTCGGGAGGCCGAGCGCGAGCGCCGCGTGGGCTGAGTCGAGGGCGACGACCCCGCCGTGCCCGAGCCGGGTCCGCGAGCCGAGGATCCCGGGGCCCGGGCCGACTATCACCGCCTCCCAGCCGAGCCGTCCCGCCGCCGCCTCGAGCGCGCCGGCCACCGACAGCGCCTCCGCCTCGCCGCCGAACGCCGGAGCTGCGGTGACGTGCCCGGCGAGCAGGCCGCGGCCGCGAAGCTCGGCGACGTCGTGCGAGAGCGTGCCGGGCAGTGCGCCGCCGGCCGTCTGCACGTAGCCAACCCGCGTCCCCGGGCGCCGATCCGCGGCCGCCCACGCCGCCGGGGCGAGGTGGCCGTGCAGGGGGGCGACGAGGACCGGGATCTGGCGCACCGGGCGCGGGTCGCCGAGCGCGAGCTCGATCGGCTCGACCGCGTGCTGGAGCGAGGTGTAGTTCAGCTTCATGACGTGCGAGTCGCCGGCCGAGCCGGCGTCCAGGCCGCGGGTGAGGTTGGCGTGGACGACGTCGAAGCCCCCGGAACCGAGCCGGAGGTCGAGGGCGGCGACGTTGACGATCACCTCGTCGCCGCCGCGGACCTCGCCGACGAGCGCCGGGTCGGCCCAGGCCGGGCGCCGCTCGCCGTCGATCTCGACCGTCAGCGGTTCGGGAGTGATCACCCGGCCCCGACGGAGCCGCAGCGCCGTCACGCCGACCCCACCGCTGCGGCCGCGATCCGGCCGAGATCCATCAGCCGATCGACCGCAATCGACTCCTCGCTGGTGTGGTTGTCGCGTGACCCGGTGGCGAGCAGCGCGCATTCGAAGCCCCGGGCTCGAAATGCATTGACGTCGCTGCCGCCTCCGGTCGCCACCTCGCGGGGCTCGAACCCGCAGCGGCGGAGCGCGTCGCGCGCCAGCCGCAGCGCCGGCGAGCTCGGGGGCAGGCGGTAGCCGCGGAAGACCTCGGTGAGATCGAGGTCCACGTCGCATTCGTGCTCGCCGGCGGCCCAGGTGCAGGCGTCGGCGATCGCGCCGACCGCGTCGCTCGCCCGACCGCCGTCGAGGCTTCGCGCCTCGGCCTCGATCCGGCAGCGGCCGGGGACGACGTTGGCCGCCGTGCCCCCCTCGATCGTCCCCACGTTGGTGGTGGTCTCGTCGTCGAGGCGGCCGAGCCGCATCGTCGCCACCGCGTCGCAGGCGGCGGCGACCGCGCTCCGGCCCGCCTCGGGTGCAAGCCCGGCGTGCGCCTCGACGCCCTGGAACTCGGCGAGGAGGCGATGGTAGGTCGGGGCGGCGACGACGATCTCCTCGAGCGGCGCCGCGTGATCGACGACGAGCCCAACCTGCGAGCGGAGCGCGGCGAGGTCGAGCTCGCGGGCACCGCGAAGCCCGCGCTCCTCGGCGACGGTGAAGGCGAGCTCGAGCCCGACCGGTGGCGGGTCGGCGATCGCCTCGGCCGCCAGCTCGAGGAGGACGGCGACGCCGGCCTTGTCGTCGGCGCCGAGGATCGTCTCGCCGCGACTGCGCAGGAGCCCGTCGGACTCCACCACCTCGACCGGCCCCGCCACCGGAACCGTGTCCAGGTGCGCGCAGAGCATCAGCCAGCGGTCGGGATCGCGCCCGGCGATCCGCGCGACCAGGTTCCCCGACCCGGCGCCGGTCGCGGCCGCCGCCCCGTCCTCGGCCACCTCGAAGCCGAGCGAGCGGAGCTCGCCGGCGACCGCGTCTGCGACCGCCCGCTCCGAGCCCGTCGGGCTCGGGATCTCGCAGAGGCGGACGAAGCGGTCGATCAGGCGCCGGGGATCGGGCACGGCGGAAAGCACGCGGGAAGGCTAGTGCTCCCCGCCGTGAGTCCCGTCCGGGCTTGAGGCAGCGTCGCTCGGCCGCGCGAGCGATAATCGGGGGAGGTCATGGAGTCCGCGACCGTCAGGGATGTTCGGAGCGTTCCCCCGCTCCCGGCGCTGATCCAGCTCGGGCTGATCGGGCTGCTGCTCCTCGCCGCCGTCGTCGCCTGGGCGCTGACGAACGAGCAGATGGGTGGCATGGACGCTGGACCCGGGACGGACCTCGGCAGCCTCGGGTTCTTCATCGGCACCTGGGTGCTGATGATGGCCGCGATGATGTTCCCCTCGATCGCGCCGATGGTGGTGATGTTCGCCCGGCTCCAGGAGGGCCGGCGCGAGCGCTGCGCCGGCGTCCCGGCCGGGATGACGGTGCTGTTCGTCGCGGGCTACCTGGTGAGCTGGACCGCGGCGGGCCTCTTCGCCTACGGGGTCTTCGAGCTCGGCCGGGCGCTGACCGGCGACGTCTTCGCGTGGGACGGCGCCGGGCCGTATCTGGCCGGCGGCATCGTCGTCGCCGCCGCGATCTACCAGCTCACCCCGCTCAAGGACGTCTGCCTTCGCCATTGCCGGAGCCCGCTGATGTTCCTGATGAGCCACGCGAAGCCCGGAAGGATCGGGGCCCTGCGGATGGGAATCGAGCACGGCGGCTACTGCGTCGGCTGCTGCTGGATGCTGATGGCGGCGCTGTTCGCGCTCGGCATCATGAGCCTCGGCTGGATGGCGTTCATCGCCGCGCTGATCGCGATCGAGAAGCTCCTTCCGTGGCGGACGATCGCCAATCGCGGGATCGCCCTGCTGCTGCTGGTGCTCGGCCTGTCGGTCGCGTTCACCCCGGAGAACGTTCCCGGCCTGACGCTGCCCACCTCACCGGAGGCGATGAAGGCGATGAAGGCGATGGGGATGGAGGGTGGCGAATGAAATCCGGCTCGATGTCGGGCATGAAGTCCGGCGGGATGAACGGCGAGGCCTCCGGGATGAAGTCCGGCGGGATGAAGTCGGACGGGATGCAGCGCTAGAGGCTGTCGAGCCAGCCTCTAAAAGCTGTCCACGTTCGACCACTCGAACGGAATGTGCTTACTCGAGCGACCCGAGCGCTCGACCTCGAACCCGAACTCGCCGTCGGTCGGTGGCTGGGCGAACGTGCAGGGACACGGAACGCTGCAGTTGCAGAAGTCAACGAAGTCGCCAACTACCTTTCACTGCTCGGCGATCGTCTTCTCCTCATTCGATGCTCGTGGGGATCGACCCTATCGTGAAGCCCGCCGGCAAGGAAGCTGGCAGGATGGACCAGTGGAGCAGCGCGTAAGCGTCATCACCCTCGGGGTCGCCGACCTCGCCCGCGCCCGCGCCTTCTACGAGGCGCTCGGGTGGACGACGAACGCCGCCCCCGAGGACGACGTCGTCTTCTTCCAGGCGGGCGGGCTGATCGTCTCGCTCTGGGATCGCGGCAAGCTCGCCGAGGACTCTGGCGTCGAGGACACGCCCGGCTGGGGCGGGGTCACGCTCGCCCACAACGTCCGCGCGCCGGCCGAGGTCGACGAGATCGTCGCCGCCGCCGAGGCGGCCGGAGCGACCGTCACCCGGGCGCCTGCGAAGACGTTCTGGGGCGGCTACTCCGGCGCCTTCTGCGACCTCGACGGCCACCCGTGGGAGATCGCCCACAACCCACACTGGGCGCTCCACGACGACGGCACCGTCACCCTCGCGCCGTAGGCTCGGGTCGGCTCAGCGCGGGTGTCGGATCGCGACGTCCGCGGGCTCGGCCGCCGCCTCGGCCGCCGCCTCCTCCTCGGCCGGCGTGCGCCGGCGGGCCCGTTCGGCCGCCGCCCCGACGAACTCCCGGAACAGCGGCTCGGGCCGCGTCGGGCGGGAGTTGAACTCGGGGTGGAACTGGGAGGCGACGAAGAACGGGTGGTCCGGGAGCTCGATGATCTCGACCAGCCGCTCATCGGGCGAGGTCCCGCCGGCGACCAGGCCCTCGTCCTCGAGGCGGCGCCGGAGGATGTTGTTGACCTCGTAGCGGTGGCGGTGGCGCTTGTAGATCACCGCCTCGCCGAAGATCTCGCTGGCCCGGGTGTCGTCGTGGATCTTCACCGGGTCGGCGCCGAGCCGCATCGTCCCCCCCATGTCGGAGACCTCCTTCTGCTCGGGCAGCAGGTCGACGACGGGATAGGGGGTCTCGGGATCGAACTCGGTCGAGTTCGCGCCGTCCATGCCGGCCACGTGGCGGGCGAACTCGGCGACCGCGATCTGCATCCCCAAGCAGATCCCGAGGTAGGGGATGGCGCGTTCGCGGGCGACCTGCGCGGCGGCGATCTTGCCCTCGATCCCGCGCTCGCCGAAACCGCCGGGGATCAGGATGCCGTCGGCCCAGTCGGCGAGCTCGGACGGGTCGAGGTCCTCGGAGTTGACGAGCTCGACCTCGACGTTTGTGCGGTGGTGGTAGCCGCCATGGTTGAGCGCCTCGATCACCGACTTGTAGGCGTCCTCGAGGCGCACGTACTTGCCGACCAGCGCGATCCTCGTCGTCCCGTCGCAGGCATCGGCGCGCCGGATCAGCTCCTCCCACTCCGAGAGGTCGGGCGCCTCGGCATCGATCCCGAAATGGTCGAGGACGAGGTCATCGATCCCCTCGGCGCGGAGCACGAGCGGCACCTTGTAGACGTTGTCGACGTCCCGGGCGGAGATCACCGCCTCCTCCGCGACGCTCCCGAACAGCGCGATCTTGCGCCGGATCTCGCGCTCGAGCCCGCGCTCCGACCGGCAGACCAGGGCGTGCGGCTGGATTCCGATGCGCCGCAACTCGTTGACCGAGTGCTGGGTCGGCTTCGTCTTCAGCTCGCCGGCATGGCCGACGTAGGGAACCAGGGTGAGGTGGACGAACATGCAGCGCCGCGGGCCGAGGTCTGTGTAGAGCTGACGGATCGCCTCCAGGAACGGCAGCGACTCGATGTCGCCGACGGTGCCTCCGATCTCGGTGATCACGAAGTCGACCGCCTGCGACTCGGCGACGATCAGGATCCGCTGCTTGATCTCGTCCGTGATGTGGGGGATCACCTGGACCGTCGCCCCCAGGTAGTCGCCGCGGCGCTCGCGGCGGATCACCGAGTTGTAGACGGCGCCGGCGGTGACGTTCGAGGACCGCGAGGTGTTCTCGTCGGTGAAGCGCTCGTAGTGGCCGAGGTCGAGGTCGGTCTCCGCTCCGTCCTCGGTGACGAAGACCTCGCCGTGCTGGAACGGGCTCATCGTCCCCGGGTCGACGTTGATGTAGGGGTCGAACTTCTGGAGCTGGACCCGGAACCCGCGGCTCACCAGCAGCCGGCCGATCGAGGCGGCGGCGATTCCCTTCCCGAGCGAGGAGACGACGCCGCCGGTGACGAAGATGAAGCGCGTCTCGCCCGGCTTCATCGAATCTGGCCCTCTGCCCTCAAGGAAGTCTGCCGATCGAGTCTAGAGAGCGAAGGAGCGGAACGCGCTCGATCGTCGTCGAAATCGACCGATACTCGCCGAAGATCGTGAGCGCGGCGACGATCGCCAGGGCCACCGCCCGCCCGATCGGCCCGACCACGGTGAGGAGCGCGATCCCGGCGATCGCCCCCGCGAGATAGGCGCCAGTGTCGCCGAGCATCGCCCGCTCGCGAAGGGTGAACGCCGCGCCGATGAGCAGCGGCCCGATGAAGACCCCCAGGAGGTCGAGCGGGGCGACCGTCCACGCCGCAAGGCAGAGGACCGCGAGCAGCGCCGCCAGGACCTTCTCGACCCGCGCCGGCCGCAGGTCGAGGAGATTGAAGAGGTTGGTCGTCAGGAGCAGCAGCGCGAGGTCGACGACGTAGCCGAGGCCGCCGCGGCCGCGCCCGGCGGTGGCGAAGGCGGCGAGGCCGAGGGCGCCGATCGCCTTCACCGCCCCGGTCGAGAAGCTCCCGGCGGCGACGGCCCGGGCGTGGCCGCGCCAGCCGCGCGGGGTGCCCTCACCCTCACCTCCCCCGAGGGCGTCGTCGATCAGGCCGAGGAGAGTGACGCCGAGCACGTAGACAGCCCACCGCGCGAGGTCCGGATCGAGGAGGTCGAGGTCGGTGCGATCGTCGAGGATCGCGAGCGGGGCGAGCGCGACCAGCGAACAGGCCGCGAGCACCGCGCCGAGCGGGAACGCCACCTCGCGCCCCCGCCAGTTTCGCCGCCGCAGCCCCGCCGCGCGCATGTCCCGCAGAGCGGGCCCGACCATGAGCGCGGCGACGACGAACGAGACGACGAGGCCAGCGAGCCTCACGGGGTCGAGGTCTTGGGCGGCTTGGTGTCGGTGTCGGTGGGTTGCGCGGGGGGCGCCGCCTGCGCGAGGTTGAGACCGGTGAGCGGGGTGGTGGCGCGGTGGACGCGGCCGAGGGGCGGCATCAGGCGGTTGGCGGTCGGGCCCACCCCGTAGCTGCCGTTCGCCCCGCGCAGCGCGTAGACGAGGGAGACGCTGCCCGCCATCTGGTCGAGGTCGTCGACGGTAGCCAGCGCGTGCGAGCGGAACAGCGAGATCGAGGATGGATCGGTGTCGGTCCGCTCTACGGCGACGACCGGAACGCCGGTCGCCTCGAGGCCGTCGAGAAGGCCCGCCTCGAGGCCACTGATGGCCGAGGCGGCCGGGGGCTTCAGCCCGGTCGGAGCCGCGCGGACGACGATCACGGCGTCGATCCCGGTCGGCCTGCCGCTGCGCGAGGCAAGCAGGGCGCCGCTCACGCGGCTGAAGAACGGCCCGCCGGAGACCAGCGAGCGCGCGGCGTGGCGGCCGAACGCCGTCATGCCGCCGTTGTCGGGGCGCAGGGGATGGAACCTGGTTCCGCGCACGTCCCCGTTGAGGGCGGGGACGTCCGGCGGCTCGCGGATCACCGCGAGCTCCCTGATCCGAGCGCCGGTCGTGTTCTGCTGCCCGAGCACGCGTTCGATGTCGCTCTTCAGCGAGCCGTCGAGGCTGCCGAGCGCGAGCACCGCGACCCGCTCGCCGCGCAGCGCCCCGGTCGTCAGCGCCGGATAGACGCTCTGGGCGAAGTCCTGCTGCTGCCTCAGGTCGCCGCGCAGGCTCGACGCCTGGCTGCGGGCGCTGTCGAGGTCGCTCTTGAGGCTCGACTCGAGCTTGCTCGTGGCCCCGTTGATGACGTTCTTGCCGAGCCCGGTGCCGATCAGGATGCCGACCCCGAGGGCGAGGAAGACCGCTGCCAGCGAGGCGACGTGATAGCGCGCCGAGTACCCCATCGCACGAAGACGCTACAGAGGAGGCCGCCCGGCTAGAAACCGAGCAGCAGGCGCAGCTTCAGCCACAGCAACGAGACCAGGTTGCTGAGCGACGGGGTGGAGACGATGACGACGACGATCAGCGCGAACGACGCGGCGAGGAAGACGGCCAGGAGGCGGCCGCTCGCGCCGCGGTTGTAGAGGCGGCTCACCCCCTTTGCGTCGACCAGGACCTCGCCGATCCGCAGCCGGGTGAGGAACGTCGACGACATCCCCTGCCGGCTTCGGTCCAGGAACTCGACCAGGTTGAAGTGCGCGCCGACGCTGACGATCAGCGCCGCCCCGCTCTCGTGGGCGAGCAGCATCGCCACGTCCTGGCTGGTCCCGACGGCGCTCACCACCAAATGGTCGAGCCCGAGCCGCTGGAGGCGCTCGCGGCCAGGCGCCCGCCCGTCCGGGTAGGCGTGGACGATCAGCTCGGCGCCGCTGGCAAGCGCCTCGTCGCTCGCCGAGTCCATGTCGCCGACGATCACGTGCGGGCGCAGGCCGGCCTCCCGGATCACGTCGGCGCCCCCGTCGACGCCGACGAGGATCGGCCTGACGTCGGCGATGTACGCCCGCAGCACGCGGAGGTCGCGCCGATGGGTCGGCCCGCGAACGACGATCAGGACGTGGCGGTCGCGGAACCGGGTCCTGGTCCGCGGAAACTCGATGCCCCCGGTGAGCAGCTCGCCCTCGTCGCGGATGTGCTCCACCGTGTTCGCCGCGAACGACGCGAGCGCTTCGTCGATCCGCTCGCGGTGCTGGCGGAGCTGGCGCTCGCACTCGGCGAGGCCGAGGACCCTCCCGGCGGCCAGCATCGTCCCGTTGCGGTGCACCTCGCCACCATCGACGACGATCGGCTCGCCGTCGCGGAGCTCCTCGAAGAGCGGCGCCGCCGGGGCGTCGACGAGGCGGACGCCCGCGCGGGCCAGCACCAGCGGCCCCGCGTTCGGGTAGCGCCCGGTCGAGGAGGTGCCGACGTTGACCACCGCGCTGACGCCGCGGACGACGAGGTCCTCGGCGGCGACCCGGTCGAGGTCGCGGTGGTCGATGATCGCGATGTCGCCCGGAGCGAGCCGCCGGACGAGCTCCTTGGTCCGCCGCCCGAGGCGCGCCGGCCCGGCGATCGGGCCCTGCCGCCCGGCGGCGGGATGGTTGGGTCGGCGCAGCAGGCCGCGTGCTCGCTGACCGACGCTCGTCGCCATCGGTCCATGATTATGCGGGTTCGGCCTATCTGAAGCGTGCGTCAGCCCAGCAGGCGCGCGACTGCGAAGTCGTCGCCGCCCGTCCTTTGACCGGCGACGACGATCCGGCCGTTCGCCTGGCGGGCGACGGCGTTGCCGAAGGCGGCGACACCGAAGTCGACGGTCGCCTTGCCGGCGGCGCCGAACGTGGAGTCCAGAGACCCGTTGGCGTCGAGGCGCGCGACCGCGACGTCCTCGTCGGCCTGGGTGGAGCCGGCGACGACGATCTTGCCGTCCGGCTGCAGCACCGCGCCGTTGGCGAAGTCGTCGAGCGACCCGAAGTCGATCTCCGCGGTGCCGGCGGAGGCGAAGGCGGTGTCCGGCGCGCCGTTCGGCGTCAGGCGGGTGACGGTCATCACGTCGTTTCCGCTCGCGTTGCCCGCGACGACGATCCGGCCGTCCAGCTGCACCAGCACTGCCCTCACGGTGCCGCCGCCCGGCAGCGCCACGCGGCCGTCGCCGTCGAACTCCGGGTCGAGCGCGCCGTTCGCCCGCAGCCGCGCGACCACCGCACCAGCGGCCTCCGATTCGCCGGCCACGAGGATGCGCCCGTCGGGCTGGCGCGCCATCGCGAGGCCGAACTCGGTGCCGCCGAAGTCGACCCCGGCTTTGCCGCCGACACCGAAGGTCGGATCCAGCGCCCCGTTCGCGTTCAGGCGCCCGACCTGGATGTCACCGCCCTCCGGGCCCGAGAAGCCCGCGAGCAGGATCTTGCCGCTCGGCGGCACCAGCACGGCCTGGACGCTGCTGAAGTCGAACGGCCTCCAGTTAAAGAGCTTCTTGCCGTCGCCGGAGAACCCGGCGTCGAGCGAGCCGTTGGGATTCAGGCGCGCGACGGCGGCCCGCGTGACCGAGCCTCCTACGAGCACGATCTTGCCGTCCGGTTGCAGCGCAGCGCCGAAGGCAGACTCGTTGTCGCCGCCGAAGTCGATTACGCGCTTTCCGCCCGAGCCGAACGTGGTATCGAGGGCGCCGTTGGAGCGCAGCCGCGCGACGCAGAAGGAACTCCCGGCCGTGCCGCCGCCGGCGACGACGATCCTCCCGTCAGGCTGCACCAGCACCGCGCGCGCCGCGTCGGTCCCACCGAAGTCGATCGCCTTCCTCCCATCGCCGGCGAAGCTTGGATCGAGCTCACCGGCGTTGGCCACGCGCCGAGCGTACCGGCTCATGCTCGGGCACGAAGCGCTGTTAGGCCGCCGCGAGGAGCTCGCGGGCGTGGCGACTGGCCGCCTCGTCGCCAACCTCGGCGCCGAGCATCCGGCAGAGCTCCTCGACGACCGCCTCACCGGCGACGGGTGCGACCGTGGCGAGCGACTGGCCCCCCCGAACCTCCTTGGCGACGACGAAGTGCCTCGACGCGAGCGAAGCGACCTGCGGGAGGTGGGTGATGCACAACACCTGCATGCCATCGCCGAGGGTCCGGAGCCGCGCACCGACCGCCCGGGCGGCGTGCCCGCCGATGCCGGCGTCGATCTCGTCGAAGACGATCGTCGGCACCGAGCCCTCCGCGGCCGGCCCGGCGACGGCGCTCAGCGCCAGCATCACCCGGGAGAGCTCGCCGCCCGAGGCGGCATCGCGAAGCGGCGAGGGCGAGATCCCCGGGTTCGGGGCGATCGCGAGCTCGACCCGCTCGGCTCCGTGCGTGCCGAACCCGTCCGGGTCCGGCTCGAGGCGGACCTCGAGGCTCGCCCCCTCCATCGCCAACTCGGCGAGCTCCGCCGCGACGCGCCGCGCGAGCTCTCGGCCCACCCGCCGCCGCGTCGAGGTGAGCCGCCGGGCCAGGGACGCGCGCCGCTCGCCGGCCTCGGCGAGCTGCGCCTCGAGCGCGGCCGCGACCTCGGCCGAGTTCTCGAGCCTCGCGATCTGCTCCCGGAGCCGCTCGGCGTGGGCGAGGACCGCCTCCACCGATCCGCCGTGCTTTCGCTCGAGGCGATCGAGTGCCGACAGGCGCTCCTCGACGACCTCGAGCCGCCCCGGCTCGCCGTCGATCGAGTCGAGGAGGGCGCGCAGCGAGCTCCCGAGGTCGCCGATCTCGATCTCGAGCGCCCCCACCCGCCCGGCGATCTCGTCGAGGCCGGGGTCGATGCCGCCGATTCCCTCGAGCGCGGCGCTCGCCGCCGCGACGAGCCCGGCCGCGCCATCGGCCCCCGGGGTTCCGTCAACCTGGCCGGCGAGCGCCTCGAGGGCGCTGGCGGCGGCGAGGCGGAGCCCCTCGGCATGTCGCAGGCGCTCGCGCTCGGCTCGCAGCGAGCCCGCCTCGTCGGCGTCGGGCGCGAGCGTCTCGATCTCGCCGAGCTCGAATCGGTAGAGGTCGAGGTCGCGCTCGCGCGCGCCCTCGCGGTCGCGGAGCTCGGCGAGCTCGCGGGACAGCGCCCCGACCTCGGCGTGTGCCCGCCGGTAGTCGGCGAGGCGCTCGAGGTGTGCGCGGCCGGCGAATCGGTCGAGGACCTCGAGCTGGGCGGCGGCGAGCGCGAGCCGGCGGTGCTCGTGCTGTCCGTAGAAGGCGAGCAGCCGCCCTCCGAGGGCCCGTAGGTCGGCCGCCGAGGCCGAGCGCCCGGCGACGAACGCGCTCGTTCGACCCGACGCGGACACCCGCCGCCCGAGCACCACCTCCTCGGCACCCTCCGGGAGCCGCTCGGCGAGCTCCGCGAGCTCGGGATCCTCGAGGGCCTGCCTCGGAAGATCGAAGGCGCCCTCGACGTAGGCCTCGGCAGCACCCGGCCGGACGATCTGCGGCCGCGCGCGGCCGCCGAGCAGGAGGTCGAGCGAGTGCGCGAGGATCGTCTTCCCCGCCCCGGTCTCCCCGGTGACCACATTGAGGCCCGGACCGAGCCTGAGCTCGGCCCGCTCGATCAGCAGCAGGTTCTCGATCCGCAGCTCACGGAGCACGGCCGATAACTAAGCAGCGGCCGGGGACGGATTCGCCCCCCGGGGCCCGGCGTCACCCGCCCTCAAGCCGCGACCGGCTCCGCCTCCTCCGGCGCCGCCTGCGGGGCACCGACGAAGTCGCGCTGGCGGACCATGATCAGGCCGAGGATGCCGCCGACGATCGCGACCGCCGCGCCGATCAGGAGGATCTCGTTGAAGGCGGTGACGAACGCATGGTCGGCGGCGCTCAGGGCCGGCCCCTGGAACCTCGGGGGTGCCGCGGCGACGGCCTGGTGGATCCCGCCCGAGGAGACGGCGTCGGCGAAGCTCGACGGCGCCCGGGGCAGGTTCGTCGCGAGCTCCGAGGAGATTCGCGATTGGAAAACCGCGCCGAGCGCGGCGACGCCGGTCGCGATCCCGATCTGGCGGAAGGTGGAGTTGATCCCCGATGCCATCCCGGCCCGAGCGGGTGGGACCACCGCGAGCGCCGTCGAGGCGATCGCCGGGTTGGTCATCCCGATACCGACGCCGGCGACGAGGAAGCCGGGCAGGAGGGTCGTCCAGCTGTCGCCGACCGCTACCCCGTGCATCAGGACCAAGCCGACCCCGACGACGATCAGGCCGATTCCGAGCATGAAGCGTGCCTGGATCCGGTTCAGGAGATTGCCCGCGATCGGCGCGACGAAGAACGAGAGCAGAGTGATCGGCAGGAATCGCAACCCGGCCTCGAGAGGCGTGAAGCCAAGCACGTCCTGAATGTACAGGGTGATGTAGAGGAAGAGGGCGAACATCCCGGCCGAGAGCGCCCAGGCGACGATCGAGACGCCGCCGAAGGCGGGCACCCGGAAGAGCTGGAGGTCGAGCATCGCGTTGCTCCGGCGCATCTCGATCACCACGAACGCGACCAGCAGTACGACCGCCGCAGTCAGCGAAACGACGATCTGGGCGCTCCCCCAGCCCTCCGGGTTCCCGCGGATGAGGCCGAAGATGAGCGCGAACAGGGCCAGCGAGAAGGTGACGAGCCCCGCCCAGTCGATCGGCTGGACGTCGGTGGCCTTGACGTTCGCGACCCTGGTCTCGGTGAGGAGGATGGCCGCGATCCCAATCGGTACGTTGACGAAGAAGATCCACTCCCAGCCGAAGGCATCGGTGAGGCCGCCGCCGACGAGCGGCCCGACGGCGACCGCGCCGCCGACCGTCGCGCCCCAGATGCCGATCGCCTGCGCCCGCTCGCGGCCCTCGAACTCCTGCGCGATCAGCGCCAGCGAGGTGGCGAACATCGCGGCGCCGCCGACGCCCTGGAGGGCGCGGAAGAAGTTGAGGACGGTCGGATCGTTCGCGAGCCCACAGAGGAGCGAGGCGAGGGTGAAGATCCCGAAGCCGATGCTGAAGATCCGCCGCCTGCCGAGCCGATCGCCGAGCGAGCCGAAGACCAGCAGGAACGACGCCAGGGTCAGCGCATAGGCGTCGACCACCCATTGGAGGCTCGAGAGGCTGGCGTTGAGGCTGCTCTGGATCGACGGCAGCGCGACGTTGACGATCGTGATGTCGAGCAGGAGCATGAACGTCGCCACGCAGACGGCGATCAGCGTCCACCACTTCCTCGCCATGCAACCTCCTTCTGACGATCAGCTTGACTGATCGTCAGTGTAGACACTAATCTTGCGCCGTGACCCTCGACACCGAGCTCGACGTTCAGCCCGGTCCCGCGCAGGCCGCGCCCCCGTGGTGCCTCTCGCGGCGGATCGGATTCCTTCTCGCCCGCGGCCACATCGACTGCGTGGCGATGGCCGGCGAGGTGCTCGAGCCCGGCCTCAGCGGAAAGCACTTCGGCTGCATGGCGACGATCGCCAACGAGGGCCCGCTAAACCAGCAGAAGCTCGGCGATCGGCTCCGCGTCGATCGCACGACGATCGTCGCGCTCGTCGACGAGCTCGAGCGGCGCGGCCTCGTCACCCGCCGCCGCAACCCCGAGGATCGCCGCGCCTACGCTCTCGAGGCGACGGGCGAGGGACGGCGGTGGGTGAAGCGGACCTCGGCCGCGCTCGCCCGGGCTGAGTCGGCGCTCCTCGAGGGCCTCGAGCCGGCCGAGCGGGAGGAGTTGATCCGGCTGCTGCAGAAGCTCATCTACGGCGCCCCGGTCCCCTCCGCCTGAACGCGCCGCTCAGAGCTGCGCCGCGATCGCCCCGAACTTCTCGCGGATCCGGCGGTAGAAGCTCGAGCCCGGGAGCTGGGCGAGGCGCCCGGCGCACTCGCGGAACCGGACCTCGACCTCGGCCCCGGTGCCGAGCTCGCCCGCCGGCTGGCCGTCGAAGGCGATGTCGACGGCGTCCTGGGGGCCGGCGTTGCGGACCTCGAGCACGTCGGAGGGCGCCACCACCAGCGGGCGGGCGGTGAGGGTGTGGGGCGCGATGAAGCTGACCGCGAAGCCCTCCACCCCCCAGGCCATCACCGGCCCCTGGTTGGCGAGGTTGTACCCGGTCGACCCCGCGGGGGTCGCGGCGACGAGGCCGTCGCAGCGGACGTGGCCGACCTCCTCGCCGTTTACGCGGTAGGCGAGCTCGGCGACGCGCCGATGCGGCTGGCGGGTGAAGGAGACGTCGTTGAGGCCGATCGACCCGTCGCCACCGGAGCCGAGCACGAGCCCCGGCATCTCCATCACATCGAAGTCGCCGGCGAACGCTAGCTCGAGCCCGCGATCGAGCTCCTCGCGTTCGACGGCGGCGAGGAAGCCGATCGTCCCGAAGTTGATGCCAAAAACCGGAACCCGGACGCCGAACGTCCGCAGCCCGCGGAGGATCGTCCCGTCGCCCCCGAGCACCAGGCAAAGGT
>JBKPNB010000381.1:0-21509 GCA_046732395.1 Actinomycetota bacterium
GATCGGTCGAGGGCACCCGCGATCGCCGCCTGCTCGCCGTCGCAGCGGTCGCAGCATCGGCCGCTCGCCCGCGGCGTGCCGCGGTCGCCGAAGTGGCGGAGGATCGCCGCCCGCCGGCAGCCCTGGCCCTCGACGAACCCCCAAACCTCACGGTATTGGCGCCAGCGGTTCCGCTTCGCCGCGGCGTCCTCGATCTGATTGATGAAGAAGACATGGAGGCCCTTGTCGCGCGGCTCGGCGAGCAGCACGCAGCGCGACGGCCGCCCGTCGCGCCCGGCCCGGCCGGCCTCCTGGTAGTAGGCCTCGAGTGAGGCCGGAACCGAGGCGTGGACCACGGTTCGCACGTCGGGCTTATCCACTCCCATCCCGAACGCGTTCGTCGCCACCACCACCGGCGCCCGGCCCGACATGAACGCGCGCTGGGCATCGGCGCGCGGACCGCGCTCGATCCCGGCGTGGTAGCTCGGCACCTCGAGCCCGAGCTCGCCGGCGAGCGCCGCCGCGACCTCGTCGGCCTGCTTGCGGGTTCCGGTGTAGACGATCGCCGGCAGCGCGGCGGGCTCGGCGAGGAGCGCGCGCAACGCCGCCCACTTCGCCCGCGGCGAGCGGAGCTGGACGACCTCGTAGGAGAGGTTCGGCCGATCGAACCCGGTCGTGATCCGAACCGGATCGCGGAGGCTGAGCCGGCGGGCGACGTCGAGGCCGACTCGCGCGGTCGCGGTCGCCGTGGTCGCGAAGAGCGAGGCCGCCCCAAGCCGGCGCGCCACCTCGCCGAGGCGCAGGTAATCGGGGCGGAAGTCGTGCCCCCATTCGCTCACGCAGTGTGCCTCGTCGACGACGAACAGCCCGAGGTGGGCGGCGGCGAGGCGGTCGGCGAAGCCGGGGGTGGCGAAGCGCTCCGGCGCGACGTAGAGGATCCGGGCCTCGCCGGCGGTCGCCCGCTCGAGTGAGGCCTGGTTGGCGGACCCCTCGCGCTGCGCGTTGATCAGCTCGCCCCGGCCGCCGAGCCCATCGACCTGGTCCTGCATCAGCGACACCAGCGGCGAGACGACCACCGTCAGCCGGCGGTCGATGAGGGCGGGGAGCTGGTAGCAGAGCGACTTCCCCGAGCCGGTCGGCATCACCAGCAGGACGTCGCGCCCGGCGAGCGCCGCCGCCACCGCCTCACGCTGGCCCGGCCGAAAGCCGGGATGGCCGAAGTGGTCGCGGAGCGCCTCGTCGAGTTGCAGGGGACCGCTCATCCTCGACATCATCGAGGCCGGGGCGGCGGCTGGCTCGCCCCAGGTATGTCGGTGAGGGGCTTTAGCCCCGAAAGCAGCATGTAAGGGCGCCGAAGGCGCCCGCAGGATATTCGGCTCTCAGCGCGCCACGGGTGCGAGCGGAAGCTCTTCGAGGGCGAACTTGCCGTTCCCGTCGCCCTCGTCGCCGAGCGGATAAGACCCGGAGAAGCAGGCGTCGCAGTGCACCTCCCGGCCGGCGCCGATCGCCTCGTATACGCCCTCGAGCGAGAGGTAGGCGAGCGAGTCGGCGCCGAGCTCGTGCGCGATCTCCTCCACCGTGCGCTCGTGGGCCACCATCTCCTCGCGGGTCGACATATCGATCCCGTAGTGGCAGGGGTGGCGGATCGGCGGCGCCGAGATCCGCAGATGGACCTCGGTGGCGCCGGCCTCGCGCAGCATCCCGACGATCTGGCGGGTGGTGTTGCCGCGGACGATCGAGTCGTCGACGACCACGACCCGCTTGCCGCGGACGATCTCGGGCAGGGGGTTGAACTTCATCCGCAGGCCGCGCTTGCGGAGCTCCTGGCCGGGCTCGATGAAGGTGCGGGCCACGTAGCGGTTCTTGATCAGCCCGTCGTCCTGGGGGATGCCCGACACACGCGCGAACCCGTTCGCCGCCGGGTTGCCCGAGTCGGGGACGGTGATCACCAGGTCGGCGTCGACCGGGGCCTCGCGGGCCAGGATCTCGCCCATCCGCCCGCGCGACTGCTGGACGACGGCACCCTCCAACCGGCTGTCGGGGCGAGAGAAGTAGATGTGCTCGAAGACGCAGAACGCCGGCCGCCGCGGCTCGACTACCTGGCGACGCTCGAGCCCGTCCTCGGTCAGCGAAACGAGCTCACCCGGGGTAACCTCGCGGACCAGCTCGGCGCCGATGATGTCGAACGCGCAGCTCTCCGAGGCGACGCACCAGCGGTCGCCGAGCCGGCCGAGCGCGAGTGGCCTCACCCCGCTCGGGTCGCGGAAGGCGACCACCGCCCGCTTCGTCATCACCACCGTCGAGTAAGCCCCCCGAAGCCGCGGCATCACCGCCGCGACCGCGTTCTCGATCGGCCGCTCCTCCTCGATCGAGAGCGCCGCGGCGATGATCTCGGAGTCGGAGGTCCCGCGGAATTCGATTCCCCGCTCGCGAAGCTCGTTGTGTAGCTCTACCGCGTTGGTCAGGTTGCCGTTGTGGCAGAGCGCCACCTCGCGGCCGTCGTCGCGCCAGACCGGTTGCGTGTTCTCCCACGACCCGCCGCCGGTGGTCGAGTAGCGGACGTGGCCGATCGCCATGTCGCCGTCGAGCGCCCGCAGCTTCTGCTCGTCGAACACCTGGGACACGAGCCCGGTGTCGCGCAGGGTGGTGATGTGCCCGCCCTCGCAGGTCGCGATCCCGGCCGACTCCTGGCCGCGGTGCTGGAGCGCGTAGAGCGCGAAGTAGGCCAGCCTGGCGACGTCGTGGCCGGGCGCGTAGACGCCGAAGACGCCGCACTCGTCGCGGGGACCGTCACGGTCCGCGAGGCCCGCGTAACCGGGATCGACAACGCCGTCTGCGTTGCGGTCGGGCGCCGGCCGCTTGCTCTGTGTCATCTGGCCTCTCTGTCCGCGCGAGAAGTCGAGTGGGGCAGGATGGCGGTGAAGTCAGCCTGCAATCGCAGGCTAGCAACGTCGCCGGAGGAGGCCGGTCAGGAAGCAGGCCTCGAGCGGCTCCGCAATTTCACGGTGGCTTAGGAGGGCGGAGCTATCCTGGCCCGCTCCCATGGCCCCGCGCCGTCATCGCCTGGCGCTTTCTGCGGTCCTCGTCGCCCTCTGCCTCCTCGGCGTCGGCTGCGGAGGCGGCGGAGATTCGACCCCCACCGTCAAGCCGCCGAGGCCGACCAAGGACCTGGTCTCCTCGTGGGACGCGCTCGAACGGGCGCCGTGCCCGCCGCCGTACCTGGCGATCGATCGCAAGCCGAGCTACTCGAAAGCCGAACTCGCCAAGGCGCGGTCCGGGACGTTCTTCATCAAGGGCCACCCGACGAAGCTCGTCCCGCCGATCGACTGGGCGATGGACCCCTACAGCAGCAAGTCCTACCGGGGCGTGCTCGCTGGGATGAAGTGGATCGACGCGCTGATCTACGCCTCGCGACACGGTGACCGCGCAGCGCTCGCTCGGGCGCGCAACATCGCGCTCGATTGGGTCGATCACAACCCGCGCCACCATCCGCCGACCGACAAGTCGTGGGAGAACAAGATCATCGCCGACCGCGCGCCCTATCTCGCCTACATCACCCGCGCCGCCGCCTGCGAGCACATGCTGACCCGCGAGCAGGGCCTGACCCTGATCCGCTCGCTCCGCCAGCACGGCCGGGCGCTGACCGAGCGCAAGCTCTACGTTCCTTCGAACCATGGGCTGTTCATGGACTACGGCCTCGAGGCGCTGGCGAAGGAGGCCGCGTTTCTCTCGAAGGCGCCTGGGTGGGAGAAGTTCGCCCCGCAGCGGTTCGAGAAGACGCTCGAGAGGCGGCTCTATCCGAGCGAGGGCTTCTGGCTCGAGAACTCCTCCTCCTACCACCTGGCCGTCCTCAAGCTGGTCCGCGACTTCCGCGCCCTGGCCGGCGGCGCCGCGCCGAGGAGCCTCGAGCAAGTGACCGCGAAGATGACCGACGTCGCCGGCTGGCTGATCGAGCCCGACGGCAAGCGAGTGCTGCTCGGGGACTCGAACCTCAAGGCCACCCCGCCGGAGGCGTCGCGCGCCGCCCGCAACGACGACGGTCTCCTGTTCCTGCCCCGCAGCGGCATCGGGGTCGTCAAGCGCACGAAGCCGAACCCCGCCTACCTGATGTTCGCCGCCACCTTCCAGAACGGAACCCACAACCAGGCGGACGCCGACACCTTCGACCTTTACGACCGCGGTCAGCGGATCGTCACCGATTCCGGCCTCTACGACAAGGATCAGGATCCGTGGCAGGTCTTCTCCCGCTCGAGCTACTCACACAGCGTGATGACGATCGACGGAAAGAGCTTCCCGCTCGACAAGAAGTACCGCTACGGGAGCGGCCTGCGGGCCTCGGGCCAGGGCGGCGGCTGGTTCGCCGAGCTGGGCGTGAATCCGAACGCCAGCCGGGTCCAGGGCGTCGACGCCACCCGGCTCATCCTCTACAAGCCGCACTATGCGCTGGTCGTGATCGACTCGGCACGGTCGGGGACCTCGCACAGCTACCAGCGCTACTTCCAGCTCGGGCCGGACATCACTGCGAGCGTCGGCGGCGGAGCGGTGAAGCTGAGCGGCAAGCACGGTTTCAGGGGGCAGCTCTCGTCCACCGGAACCGCTCCGGCGAAGGTGATGCTGCTCCGCGCCGAGCAGAACCCGGTGCGGGGCTGGCTGTTCCCCCACTATCGGAGGAAGGTGCCGCGGACGACGGCCGAGTTCACCGACTCGGGTGAGAACGTCGACGAGGTGGCGACCCTATCGCTGGTCAAGGGCGAGCCGGTGGCGGCGCGGCTGGCGGGGACGGTCAAGAACGGCTCGGCGGACGTGCGGCTCGAGTCGGGGGGGAAGCAGGTGGGGAGCGTGAGCGTGAGGCGGTCGGGCGAACACCTCCAAGTCTCGGCCCATTAGGGCGCGAAGCGGGCGGGAGCCCTAGGCTCCCGCCCGCCTTCGCTCAGCTTCCGCCGGCGCTCAGCGAGCGCTGACGGTCCCCGAGAACACGCACACGTTCTCGCTCGGCGAGAAGTTGCTCGCGTCGCGGGCGAGGAAGGTGATCGTGCTCACCTTGCCCGTCGTCGAGGAAACCTCGACGTGTCCAATGCTGGCGCCGGCCATGTTCCCGGCGTCGATCGTCTGCGTGCCCGAGAAGTCCGCGGCGCCGTGGTTGGCAACCGTCGAGGAATTCCCGGCCGCGGTCGAGCTGCCCATGACCTCCGGGGGCGAGCCGATGTCCTTCGTCAGCAGGACGCCATGCTGGCCGGCGCCGGTGCAGGTTCCCCTCAGCGTGGCGAGACCGGTATCGGCCAGGATCGCCGCGGGCTGGCCGGGCTGGACCTTGGCAGCGAACTGGGTGACGCTGACGCCGTTCACGGTGCCGGCGTTGGTGGCCTCTCCCGCGAACTTGGCGCGCCGCGCGACCCGCGCGTGCTTCACCTGCAGCGTGTGCGCGAGCCTGTGGATCTGCCTCGTCGCGACGTGCCTCGCGATCCGCCTGTCGCTCTTGCGGTCGCTGATCGCGAGGGCGAACGAGCCGCCACCGATGGCGAGGATCAGGGCGATCGATGCGATCACCAACGCCGGCGAAGGCAGCCGAAGTCTGCTGAGCACGGTGGTCTCCCTTCTTCCGCGCGCTCCTCCAAAGCGCGCTCGTTTCGGGCGGGGCGATGCTAGCCATAGGAGGAGCCGGTGAGGAACTCCGACCGCCGCGCTGCAAGCTTGCCGTCACGCGCCCGAGGTTCGCCGGACCGGACGCGTCGGCGTGCCTAGCCCGCCTCTTCGGTTGCCTATGCCGCTACCTCGACCACCTCGCCGACGCGCTCGCCCAGAGAACCCCACGCCCTCGCCGCCCGGTCGAGCGCCAGCTCGACCGCCGTCCCCCCGACCGCGATCTGAATCTCATCCGCTCCCGCTTCGCCGATCACCGCGGCGGGCACACCGCCCCCGCGCGCCTCGTCGACGATCCGCGCGATCTCCGCCGCCGGTCCCGCGAGCACGAACCGCCCCGGTCCCTCGCCGAATAGAGAGGCCTCGTCGTCCCCGTCCGCCTCGAGCTCCACCCGAATCCCGACGCCGCCAGCGATCGCGCACTCGGCGAGCGCGCAGCCGAGGCCCCCTTCGCTGACGTCGTGCGCGGCCGCCACCACGCCGCTGCGAACCGCGCCGCGGACGAATGCCAGTGTCCGCCCGATCGCCTCGACGTCGACCTCGCCCAGCCCGGGGGCGAGCTCGCCGCGGAGCTTCGCGAGCTCGGAGCCGGCGAGCGATCCGCCGAGGTCGCCGACGAGCGCGATCGCGTCGCCGGCGTGAAGCGCGGTACCCGGCGCTCGGGCGGGGTCGGCGAGCTCGCCGACGAGGCCGACGACCGGGGTCGGGTAGATCGGGCCCGACTCCGTTTCGTTGTAGAGCGAGACATTGCCGCCGACGACCGGAACCCCGAGCGCCGCGCAGGCGTCGGCGAGACCGGCGACCGCGCGCTCGAGCTGCCACGCGATCTGCGGCTTCTCTGGGTTGCCGAAGTTGAGGCAGTTGGTGAGCCCGAGCGGCTCGGCGCCGGCGCAGGCGAGGTTCTGCGCGCACTCCAGCACCGCCTCGACGGTCCCCACGTAGGGATCGCAGGCGACCCGGCGACCGTTGCCGTCGATCGCGACCGCGATCGCGGCGTCGGCCTCGGGCACCGCCAGAACCGCCGCGTCGGCGTCGCCGGGCCGCCGCACGGTCCGCGATCCGACCACCGAGTCGTACTGCTCGAAGGCCCAACGCTTGCTGGCGATTGTCGGCGACCGCAGAAGGGCCTCGAGCACGTCGGTCGGCGAAGCATCGCGATCGAGGGTCCGTTCGTTCCCGTAGATCCAGCCCTCGGGCGCGGCGGGCTCGAGGTCGTACAGCGGACACGAGTCGACGAGCGCGGCCACCGGGACATCGGCGATCGGCTCGCCGCCGCGGACGACCTCGATCCGCGCTGCGTCGGTCACCTCGCCGATCACCGCGGCCCCTGTCTGCCAGCGCTCGCAGGTCGCGACCACCTCGGCGACCCTCGCCGGCTCGACAACTGCCAGCATCCGCTCCTGCGACTCCGACACCATCACCTCATACGGCTCGAGGTCGGGGTTCCGCAGCGGCACGCGGGCGACGTCGACAACGATCCCGGCCCCGCCCTTCGCGGCCATCTCCCCTCCCGCCGAGGTGAGGCCTGCGGCGCCGAGGTCCTGGAGGGCTACCAGCAGCCCGCGGTCGAGCAGCTCGAGGCAGCACTCCAGCAGCTTCGACTCCTCGAACGGATCGCCGATCTGGACCGATGGCCGCATCGCCTCGCCCTCGGCGAGCTCGGCGGACGCGAGCACCGATGCGCCGCCGATCCCATCGCGCCCGGTCGATGCCCCGAGCAGGACCAGCGCGTTGCCCGGCCCGGCCGCCGCCGAGCGGACCATCCGCTCCGCCGGCGCCAGGCCGACGCACATCGCGTTCACGAGGCAGTTCTGCTCGTACGACGCGTCGAAGGCGATCTCCCCCCCGACGGTGGGTACTCCGATCGAGTTCCCGTAGTGCCCGATGCCGGCGACGACGTGGTCGAGCAGGTAGCGCGAGCGCTCCGAGTCGAGCTCGCCGAAGCGGAGCGAGTCGAGCACCGCAATCGGCCGTGCACCGGTCGCGAAGACGTCGCGGAGGATCCCCCCGACGCCGGTCGCCGCCCCCTGGAACGGCTCGACCGCGCTCGGGTGGTTGTGCGACTCGACCTTGAACGCGACGGCCCAGCCGCCCGGCAGCGAGACGACGCCTGCGTTCTCGCCGGGCCCCATCAGCACCCGCTCGCCGGCGGTGGGGAGCCGCCGCAGCAGCTTCCGCGAGTGCTTGTAGGCGCAATGCTCGGACCACAGCAGCGAAAACATCGCCAGCTCGACGCGATTCGGCTCGCGGGCGAGGAGCTCCCGGATCCGGTCGTACTCGAAGTCGGTTAGGCCGAGCTCGCGGTGGGGGCTGAGCGTCGATTGGGAATCCGAACCGGCCACCACCGGCTCAAACACCCAACCGCTGCGAGGCCGGCTCCGTGGGCGCCGAGCCACTGCCCTCGCTGCCCAGCTCGTACCCGGCCGTCACCAGCGCCTCGCCGGCGATCGCCTCGTAGGCGATCCGATCCGCCTCGCTCATCTCGGTCCGCCAGCGGGCGACCCGGTCGGCCTGCGGCGGGCTCCCGGCGAGGGCGTGGCTCTCGATCCGCGAGGCTGCGGAGATCGTCCCCCACGGCTTTTCGAGGTCGCGCGCCTTCTCGGCCAGCCGCTCGCCGGCGCGCTCGTGATAGCGGAGCATCGCCGGATCGAAGTCGAGCTCGAGGAACTCCGCCACCCGCCGCAGGACGGTCTCGGTGTCGGAGATCAGGTCCTCGTAGTGGAGCTCGAGGTAGTGGTCGAGGTGGGGCTCCTGGCGGCGGGCGACCTCGATCCGCCGCCGCCAGTTCTCAGCGGCCTCGGGGAAGGTGCTCGGCCCCCAGCTCCGGGGCACGAGCGAGAGCGCGACGTCGCGGCCGTCGCGGATGATGTGGACGAAGCGCGCCTCGGGCAGGACCTTCTGGACCAGCCGCATCGAGCGCACGTAGCCGGGGGTCTTGTCCCCCCAACGCTTCTTGCCCTGCTTCTCCGCGTATAGGCGGAAGAACTCGCGGATCGCGTCGGCGCAGTTGAGCGGGTCGAGCGCGCGGAGCCGGACCCGGAGCTCGTCCTCGTCCAGGTGGAAGTCCCCCCACCGATCGCTCTCGACTATCAGGGTCGCGAGCTCGTCGGCGGTGCGAGCGCGCCGCCACGAGATCTTGATCATCGGCACCACGAAGTGCGTCTCGCCGGGGATCGCGAGCTTCGGGTGGGAGTCGAGCATCAGGCGCAGGAGCGTCGTCCCAGACCGCGTCGCGCCGCAGATGAACGGGACCGGGAACGGTGGCTCGGCGACGCCGGCGACGTTTCGCTTGAACCGCCGCGACGCGGTCAGCCGGCTCGGGGCGAGGGCGGCGAGCCTCATCTGGTGCTCCCCGCGGCGGTGAGCACTTAAACTGCCGCCCCCGCGCGCCTGCCGGCGGCGGCGCGCTCGATCAGCTCGCCGATCCCTGCAACGGTCCGATCCCAGCTCCGCTCGGCCCGCACCTCGCGCGCGCCGGCCGCGAGCCGCGCCCGCTCGCCGTCGTCGGCGAGCCGCTGGATCGCCGCCGCCATGTCGTCGAGATCGGGGTCGTAGGCCGGGATCCCCGACTTCGCGGTCCCGTTCGGATGGGAGCGGACGAGCAACCCGTTGCGCCCGTGCTCGATCACCTCGTTGAGGGGGGGAATGTCGTTGGTGATCACCGGCATCCCGAACGCAGCCGCCTCGAACAGCGGCAGCCCGAGCCCCTCCCAGCGCGCCGGCGCCAGGCAGACGTCGGCGGAGGCGAACTCGCGCAGGTGCTCGCCGGTCGGTTGGTCGGAGAGCATGAACTCGATCCGCGGGTCGCTCGCCGCCGCGGCGCGGGCGGTGGCGGCGCCGCCCTTGCGCTCGACCTGTGCCTTCACCAGCAGACGCAGGCGCTCGTCGCCGGTCCGCATGAACGCGTCGACCACCGGCTCGATCGGCTTGCGGTGGCCGACGAAGCCGCCGGGGAAGATGACGAGGACCGCGCCGTCGTCGCGGCTCGCGGGCTCGACCGCCAACAGCTCGGGATGAATCCCCCACGGGACGTATGGGGTTTCGAGCCCGAAGCTCCGGTAGCGCTCCTGCTCGCAGCGGGTGAACGAGTAGACGACGTCGAACGCCTCGCGCGCACCGGCGACGTCCGCGGCGGTGAAGTGCTCCCAGACGAAGCGGCCGATCGTCAGCACGCCCCGGCGGCGGAGGTCGGCGAGCGCGGCGAACTGGTAGTTCTGGTCGCAGAGGATGGCCTCGATGCCGCGGCGCTCGACCCACGAGGAGTACTCGGCGGCGGTGACGTCGTAGGCGGAGGCCTCGTCGACCCGCGGCTGGTCCCAGACGTCGTCGCGCTGGAGCCTTCCCTTCATCGGACCGCGCTCCTTCTTCGGTCGCGCGAGCACGTAGGTCTCGTGGCCGAGCTCGTCGAGCGCCGAGCGGAGCTGGCGGGCGACGACGGGCTGGCCGCGGTTGAACCACTTGGTGACCAAACCGACTCTCATCGCTAGTCCGAGGTTAGTTTCGCCCCCGAGGCGGCGGTCTCGTACCCGAGGTCGGCGAGGAGCTCGCCGGCGTGCTCCTCGAAGACGGCGACGTCGGCGGCCGACATTTCCGCTCGCCAGCGCCCCGAGCGGTCGGTGCGCGGCGGCTTGGAGGTCAGCGCGTGGGCCTCGAGCCGCGAGTCCGCGCTCAGCCCCCGCTTGTCGTCCTCGGCGGCGAGCGCCTGGGAGATCTCGCTCAACCGGCCCTCGGCCCGCTCGTGGTAGTCGAGCATCCTCGGGCTGTAGTCGAGCTCGATGTGCTCGCAGATCCCCCGCAGGGTCGCCTCGGGATCGGCGACCAGGTCCTCGTAGCGGACCTCGACGTAGTCGGGCACGTGCTTCGCGGCGCGGCGGGTCCGGTTGATCCGATGGCGCCAGCGCCGCGCCACCTGCTCGGTCGTCAGGCCGGCCTCGCGATCCCGAAGCGAGAGCGCCACGTCGCGCCCGTCGCGGATGATCTGGATGAAGCGCGCTTCCGGGAGGGTCCGCTTGATTCGCCGCATCTTCGTCGCGTACCCCGGCGTCTTGTCCCCCCATCGCGGCTTGCCCTGCCGCTGGGCGTAGAGCCGGTAGAACGTCCGCAGCGGCACCTCGGGCCTGACCAGCGGTCGCAACCGCTCGAGCTCCCGGTGGAGCTTGCGCTCGGGGATCTGGAAGTCGGCCCAGCGGCGGCTCGCCACCATCACCTCCACGATCTGCTCCGGCAAGAAGCGCCCCTCGTTGAAGGCCCCGATCACGTCGGGGAGGAAGTGAGTCTCGGGCGGGATCGCGAGCTCGGGATGCGCGTCCAGCATCAGCCGCAGGAGCGTCGTCCCCGACCGGGTCATCCCGACGATGAACGGCGCCGGAGGCTTCGGCAGGTTGCGCTCGCGCGTGCGCCGCCGGCGGCGCAGGTACGGGATCGTCTCCTCGGCGATGACCTGGCGGCGACGCTCGCGCTCGCGCCGCATCCGGCGCTTTCGCATCCGCCGCCGGCGCTTCTTCCAGTGGTCGCGCCCCTCGCCGCCGGCGTCGCTCATCGACCGGGCTCCGCGCCGACGCCGCGCCTCGGAGCGCCGCTCTCATAGCCCAGGTCGGCGAGCATCTCGCCGGCCACCTCCTCGAACGCTCGGCGATCGGCATCGCCCATCTGCCGCTTCCACCGGCCCACCCGATCGGCGTCGGGGCGCTGGGTGGTCATCGCGTGGGTCGCCATCCGGCGCTCGACGTCGAGCTCGGACGAGCGCCGGTCGGCCGGCAGCGCCCGCTTCATCTCCTCGAGGCGCTCCGGCGAGCGCTCGTGGTAGTCGAGCACCGCGTCGTCCCAGCCGAGCTCGATGAACTCGCAGATCCGCCGCAGCGTCGGCTCCGTGGCGAGGATCAGGTCCTCGTAGCGGACCTCGACGTAGTGGTCGAGCTTCGGGGCAGCGTCGCGGGCCTTCTGGATCTTTCGCTTCCAGCGCTTGCCGACGTCGGACGCGCTCAGGTCGCGGACCGTGCGGTCGAGCACCGACAGCGCGACGTCGCGCCCGTCGCGGACCACGTGGACGAAGCGGGCCTCGGGTAGGGCCGCCTGAATCTGTCGCATCTTGCCGACGTAGCGGGGCGTCTTCTCTCCCCACCGCGGCTTGCCCTCCCGAGCCGCATAGGTCTCGTAGAAGGCGCGGAGCGCGTCGCCTGGGTCGAGGCGGCGCCCACGCTCGCGGAGCAGACCGAGCATCTCGTCGTCGTCGAACCCGAAGTCGCCCCACTCGCGGCGCGACTTCATCGCCGCCAGCACCTCCTCGGGTTTCCCCCCCTTGCGCCGGCAGGCCCTGATCACGTCGGGGACGAAATGCGTCTCCGGCGGGATCGTCAGCTCCGGGTGGGAGTCGAGCATCATCCGCAGGAGCGTCGTCCCGGACCGATTCATCCCGACCACGAACGGCGCCGGCGGGCGGTCGATGTTCTTCTCTCGCTTGAGCAACGGCATCGTTGAAGCCCCCCGGACGGCGGTTCAGGATGGCAGACGCCCGGCCGGGGCGGGGGTCCCGACCTCGTACCCCAATTCGGCCAGGAGCTCGCCGGCGTGCTCCTCGAACTCGAGCTTGTAGGCGGCGTCCATCTCGGTCCGCCAGACCTCGACCCGTTCGGCCTGCGGCGGCTTGGTCGTCATCTCGTGTGCCCTCATCCGCTCGGCGCCGGTCAGCGTTCGCCGCGCCCCGCGCTCGCGCTCGCGGTTCATCTCCTGGAGCCGCTCGACGGCGCCCTCGTGGTAGTCGAGCATCGCCGGGTGGTAGTCGAGCTCGACGAACTCGCAGACCCGCCGCAGCGCCGGCTCGGTGTCGAGCACAAGGTCCTCGTAGCGGATCTCGAAGTAGCGATCGGCGACCGACGCGACGCGGCGAGCGCTGAGGATGCGGTGCCGCCAGCGCTTCGCCATCCGCTCCGCCCGAACCGGCCGCGAGCCGCGGAGCTCGACCAGGCGGCGGTTCGTCGACAGCGCGACGTCGCGACCGTCGCGGATCATGTGGACGAAGCGGGCCTCTGGGAGCGCGCGCCCGAGCTTCGCGAGCGCGGTGACGTAGCGCGGCGTCTTGTCCCCCCAGCGCTCCTTCCCAGCCCGCTCGGCATAGAGGATGTAGAAGGCGCGAATCGAGTCCGGGGCGTTCAGCGGCCTGATGTCGCGGAGGCGCTCGAGCAGCGCCTCGCGGTCCACCCCCGACTCCGGCAGGCCGCTCTGCGGCGCGGCCTCGATCGCCGCCAGCACCCGCTCGGGGGTCACCCGCAGGCGCGAGAAGCAGTCGATCATCGCGGGCACGAAGTGCGTCTCGGGTGGGATCGCCATCGCCGGATGGGCGTCGAGTATCAGGCGCAGGAGCGTCGTCCCCGAGCGACCGACGCCGACCACGAACGGGGCGGGAGCACCGGGCGGGGAGCCGATCATCCGGCGGCGTCTGAGATGGGCGCGGAGCATCAGGCGGCGGCGCGGGCGGGGGCCGCCGAAGCGGCCACCACCGCGGCGAACAGCCGCAGCCCGTCGCTCGACCCCGTGAGCGGATCGACCGCGTGCTCGGGGTGCGGCATCAAGCCGAGCACGTTCCCGGCCTCGTTGGTGACGCCGGCAATGTCGTCGAGCGAGCCGTTCGGGTTGGCGCCCGGCGCGTAGCGAAGCGCGACCTGGTCGTGCTCGCGGAGCTCGATGAGCTCGCCGGGCGGCGCGAAGTAGCGACCCCAGGCGTGCTTGACGGGGACCGAGAGGCGCTCGCCGCGCTCGAGGCCGGCGGTGAAGGCGCCGCGCTCTGAGGCGACGATGAGCTCGACCTGCCGGCAGACGAACCGCAGCCCGCCGTTCGGGAGCAGCGCGCCGGGCAGTAGCCCCGCCTCGCACAACACCTGGAAGCCGTTGCAGATCCCGAGCACCGGGCCGCCCGCGGCGGCGAACTCGGCGACCGCCGCCATCGCCGGCGCGAAGCGGGCGATCGCCCCGGCCCGCAGGTAGTCGCCGTAGGAGAAGCCGCCGGGGACGACGATCGCGTCGAGCCCGCCGAGGTCGGTCTCCTCGTGCCAGACGAGCCGCGCCGCGCCGACCCGCCCGCAGGCGGCAAGCGCGTCGCGCTCGTCGCAGGAGCCGGGGAATTGGATGACGCCGAACGTGGTCATGAGCATTTGGCAGGTGGCAGGTGGCAGGTGGCAGGTGGAATCCACATGCCACATGCGACATGCCACATGCCCGGCCCTACTTCCACGCTACGAACCCTCCACTTCGATCTCGTAATCCTCCACCAGCGGATTCGCCAGCAGCCGCTCGCAGAGTTCCCCGAGGCGGGCGGGGTCGTCGGCCTCGAGCTCGACCAGCCGCCCGACCCGGACCTCGCTCATCCCGTCGAAGCCGAGCGCCGGGAGCGCGCGCTCGACCGCCTTTCCCTGGGGGTCGAGGATGCCGGCCTTGGGGCGGATCAGGACCCGAGCCTTCACCGGACCAGCGTACCGGCGCGCTCCCCGTATCCCGCGGCCTCGAGCGCGGGGCCGAGGTCGAGGCGGGCGAACAGCTCGCCCCACTGCCGCTCGTCGGCGGCGAACGCCGGCTCGGGCTCGCGGACGTTGCGGCGTGCCCAGTCGCGCACCGCCCCCGGCGCCTCGCGGCCCAGCACCTCGTAGAGGGCCTCGATCGCAGACTCGCTCGCCTCGCGGAGGTCCTCGTTTCGGATCAGCAGGTAGCGTTCGCCGAACAGGCGGCGGCCGTCGCGCCAGGTCGACTCGAAGGTGTGCTTCCAGACCCGCAGCACGTGCTCGACGTCGCTCGGCTCGGTGCCGCGCTCGCCGGAGCGGGCGGCGAGGTCGCGCGATAGCGCCCGGCTCGACCACAGCTTGCGATCGGTGCGCTCGGCGAAGATGTCGCTCGGGCTCGACCAGCGCCGCAGCCGGCGCTTCTTTCGCCCGAGGATGATCGAGGCGGCGACCGCACGGGGGTCGCGAACGACGTGGACGAAGGCGGCGCCGGGGTCGAGCTCGGCGACATCGGCGACCTTGCAATAGAGCCGGGTCTCCTTGATCGCCACCGCCGGGACCATCCCCAGGAGCCAGCGCAGGAGCTCCCGGCAATGCTCCGGCAGCCGCGGCTCGAGCTCGAGCGCCGGCTCGCGCGGGCCGCCCCAGTTGAACTCGTCGATCGGGATCTCGGGATAACGCTCGTCGCGGAAGCGCTCGCGCAGCGCCCGTGTCTCGGCGAACGCGTCGCCCTCGCGAGCGCCGGAGCCGCCGCCCTCGGTCACCCGCTGCTCGCGGAGCGGCTCGTAGAAGCAGCGCAGGTCGGGATCGGCGAGGAGCGCGTCGTAGAGGATCGTCGTGCCGGACCGACGCATCCCCTGGACGAACAGGTTCACCGCGAGGCGGCCGGAGGCTCGAAACGCCGCTCGCTGAGGCGCTCGTACGCCTCGACGTAGCGGGCCCGGGTGTTGGCGATCACCTCATCGGGGAGCCGGGGAGCGGGCGGGCTGTGGTCCCAGCCGGACGAGTCGAGGTAGTCGCGCACATACTGCTTGTCGAACGACCGCTGGCCGCGACCCGGCTCGTACTCATCGGCGGGCCAGAACCGCGACGAGTCGGGGGTCAGCACCTCGTCGGCGAGGACGACCTCGGTGCCGGGATGGGAGCCGAACTCGAACTTCGTGTCGGCGAGAATGATCCCGCGGGCCGCCGCATGGTCGGCGGCGCGACGGTAGAGCTCGACCGAGGCATCGCGCAGGTTCTCCATCAGGTGGCGGTCGCCGACCAGGCGCACGGCGTGCTCGAAGTCGACGTTCTCGTCGTGCTCGCCGATCTCCGCCTTCGTCGCCGGGGTGAAGATCGGTTCGGGCAGCCGCTCGGACTCGCGAAGCCCCGGCGGCAGCTCGATCCCGCAGACGCTCTGGCTCTCCCGGTACTCGCGCCACCCCGAACCCGAGAGATAGCCGCGGACGACGCACTCGACCGGGTACATCTCGAGGCGCCGGACGCGGATCGCCCGACCGGCGGCCTCGGCCGGGACGTCGACCGAGAGGAAATGGTTCGGGCAGACGTCGCCGAGCAGTTCGAACCAGAAGATCGACATCTGGGTCAGCACCGCCCCCTTGTCCGAGATCGGATCCGGCAGGATCACGTCGTAGGCGGAAATCCGATCGGAGGCGACCATCAGCAGGTCGTCCCCGAGCTCGTACATCTCGCGCACCTTGCCGCGCGAATGGAGCTTCAGCTCGGTGAGTGCGGGGGCGGCGGACATTGGCGGGCGATGCTAACAGCGCCGCCCGCGCCGCCCGAGGATCGCCTCATCCGGCCTCGGGTCCCCACACGCCCTTGCGAGGAATCGCGCCCAATCGTGAGCAGCTGCTCGCATACGTCTAACGAGCCATGTAGGTTCCCGCGCCCGTAAGGCCGACGAAGGAGACGGTTTGGCAGCGGAGGCCCCATCCCCGATTCGCGCCGCCCGGCCGCTGCGCCTCGCCGCCGGGACCCTCGCGGTGCTCGTGGTCGTCCTCTGGGCGCCGGCTTCGCCCGCCGCGAAGCATGGCCCGACCTGCTTCGGGCACGCGTTGACGATCAGGGGGACGATGGGCCCCGACAACATCGTGGGGACCCTTCATCGCGACGTGATCGACACCTTCGGCGGCAGGGACATCGTCCACGGCCGCGCGGGCAACGACTTGATCTGCACGATGAGGGGCGGCGACACGGCGGCCGGTGGACCTGGAAACGACAGGATCGAGACGTTCCGCGGGAACGACGTGCTCGTCGGCGACTATCTCGAGTCGAGCGGCGTCGACGGCAACGACCTGCTCCGCGGCGGCCCCGGCCACGACGTCGAGGTCGGCGACCAGTACATGACGAGCGGCGATGCCTCGGGAAACGGTGACGACGTGATGAAGGCGGGCAAGGCCCGCGACATCTCGGTCGGGGACGCCTACGCCCCGCACGGAGCCGCGGCCGGGAGGGGCCGCGACCACCAGGACGGCGGCCCCGGCAATGACCTGATCGTCGGCGACGGCCTCGGGCTGACCCACGCGCTCGGCAGGGGAGGCGACAACCTCGAGGGCGAGGCCGGGGCGGACCTGATCGTCGGCGACGGCGACGCGACCGGCGCCGGCGCCGAGGCCCTCGGGGCCGCCGGCGACCACTTCTTCGGCGACAAGGGCGACGACCGCGTCGTCGGCGACAGCTACGCGGCGCGCGGCACCGCCCTCGGCGCCGCCGACGACGCCGGCACAGGGGGTCGCGGCAGCGATGTCCTGGTCGGCGACGACGCGGCGGGCGTGCTGGCGTCCGGCGACGGCGGCAACGACATGTTCATGGGCGACCGCAAGGGCGACGTCCTGATCGGCGACAACCAGGCGCTCGTCCCCGGGGCCCAGACCAGCGGGGGCGGCAACGACTTCCTCCGCGGCGGGCCATCCCACGACCGCTTCCACGCCGGGCCCGGGCAAAACCACTGTCAGGGTGGGCCGGGGCACGACTGGGATCTGTCGACGCCGCGCTGCGAGTTGCGCAGCAGCATCCCCTGACCTCGGCAGTCGCGGCGGTCGGCTAGGGCGTGGCCGGAGTCCTCATCGTCCAGGTCATCCTGCCGCTGTCGCAACCGCCCCCCTTGATCCGGGTGTAGCCCTCGACCTCCCTCCGCTTCACCCACCAGCCCTCGAAATGGATCCTCATCCGCCTTCCGTGGGGGCCGATCGGCGCACGCTCGGTGTGATGAAACTGCGCCATCTGGATCCGGAAGCCGCCGGAGCCGAGGCGCGCCGGCTCGGCGTTGCACCCGCGCCCGACCCCCTTCGCGGGCAGGATGCTGGGGGCGATGATGGCCTTCTTGCAGAAGGCGCCCGGATGGCAGGCGGGCTTCACCCGCTTGCCGAACACCGTCGGCTTCTCCATGAACCAGCCGTCGCCGCGGTTGTGCGCCCCGGCCCCGTCCACCTGTCCGTGATAGATCCCCGCCAGGGGCGCGACCAGGGTCGCGGAGACGGCTGCGACGGCCAGTGAGATCAAGAGCCGGAGTCTAGGCTTCGCGGCCGCGCCCAAGCAGCCGCCCGACGCCGCGACGGATGCGCCGATGCAGCGGGCGGCGCCGCCGCGGAGAGCGAGCGCGCTTCCTCCGCAGGCGTTCGACCTCGGCCTCGAGCTCGCGAGCCCGGGCCCGCGCCTGATCGTTGCGGATCATCAGCATCCGCTCGGTCCGCCCGAGGACGTGCATGACGTCGAGCTGAAGCTCGTCCTGTTCCGCGGCGATGTCGGCGGCGGCGTGCGCGGGCCGGTCGGGCGGAGGGTCGCCGCCGAACGGGTCACCGACGGCGGCCATGAAGTCGCGCAGGCGCACGTCGCGGACCAGGCGGCCTTCGGCCACGCCGCGTTCCACCGCCTCGTCGTCCCCGGCGAGCTCGGCGTAGAGCTCGTCGAGGCGGCCGGCCTCGTAGCGCTCGCGAAGGCGCCCCCGCATGCCACCTCCGGCCGAGACGGGGTCGTTCAGCATCGCCTCGACCTTGCGCCGGTACTGGTCGAAGGAGCGCAGCGGCAGGTGGAAGATCCGAAGCGGCCAGCGTGGGTACCAGACGAGGCGCTCCTCGACCTCGCCCGGGCCCTCCGGGCGCACCGTCCGCAGGACCGGCCGCCCGGGCGTTCGCAGCCGCTGCCACGCCTCCTCGAGATCGGCGCCGGCGGCGACGTCGTGCTGGCCGCGATGGAGGACGATCGCGTCCGCAAGAGCGCGGTGGGCGATCTTCGGTCGCAGCATCGAGCGCGCCTCGCGGTAGACGAGCCGGTCGAAGAAGGTGCCGGGGCCGTCGGGCCGGGCGACGAACTCGACCCTGGGACCGAGCACGACGCCGAACTCGGTCGGCACCGCCGCCAGCACCGACTTGATGTCCCCCTCCAGCGGCCACCAGAACTCGTCGGCGTCCCCGTGCACCACCCAGTCGGCGCCATGCTCGGTCGCCGCCAGCCGCGCCATCCGCGTCACCCACTCGGCGCCCCGCTCGCGGAGCTCCGGGCTCGGCTCGGAGATCACGCGCGCGCGCCCGGCCTCCACCCAGCGGCCGAGGATCTCCGGGGTGCGGTCGGTCGAGGCGTTGTCCGTGACGATGAAGAAGTCGACGC
Organism: Actinomycetota bacterium; assembly: GCA_046732395.1. Taxonomy (GTDB): domain Bacteria; phylum Actinomycetota; class Thermoleophilia; order Solirubrobacterales; family 70-9; genus JAWVFM01. The sequence continues at coordinate 18,720 of JBKPNB010000381.1, forward strand.
CCTGGGCGTGGTGGTAGCGGAGGACCGACTCGATCACGTCCTCCTCGTCACGGACCTTGAGCGCCATCACGACGCGGGGTGCGCGGCTCGCCATCTTGCTCAAGCGACGCTCGCGATGAGCGTCCGCAGGTCGGCGAGGGTGTTGTCCCACGTCAGGCGCTCACGCGCCCGGGCGGTGCCCGCCGCGAGCTCGCGGCGGGCGTCCGCGTCGGCGACCCGCTCGATCGCCGCGGTCAGCGCGGGCACGTCCGGGTCGTAGGCGCGGATCCCCGACGGCGCCGGCTCCTCGAGCTCGACGCCGGGCACCAGCACGCCGCTCTCCCCGTCGACGACGACCTCGTTCATCGGAGGGTTGTCGTTGGTGATCACCGGGACGCCGAACGCCACCGCCTCGTAGAGGTGGAGTCCGAGGCCCTCCCACCGGCTCGGCGCCAGGAACGCGTCGACGCTCGCCAGCAGCCGATGGTGGTCGTCGGTCGGCATGTCGGCGAAGATCGGTTCGACCCGTTTGTCCTTGCGGGCGCCGCGCCTGACGAGGTTGGTCCGCCGCTCGACCTGGGCCTTCATCACCAGCCGCAGGTTCTCGCCGTGGGCGGCGCGGAACGCCTGGAGGGTCGGCTTCAGCGGCTTCCGCTTCGTCATGTACCCGCCGGGGAAGTAGAAGCGAACGGTGCCGTCCTCGGCCCGCTCCCCGCGGAAGCGCGCGGCCGCCTCGAGCAGCTCCGGGTGGCATCCCCAGCGGACGCGGGGGCTTTCGATCCCGAGCGCGCGGTAGCGCTCGCGCTCGCAGGCGAGCAGCGAGTAGACGACATCGAACGCCCGCTTCGCGCCCGGGACGTGGGCGGGCTCGAACTGCTCCCAGACGAACCGTCCGAGGGTGCGGACCCCGATCGCGCGGAGCCGCGCGATCTCCTCGAACTGGTAGTTCTGGTCGAAGAAGACCGCCTCGAGCTCGTGCCTGCGCGCCCAGCGCTCGATCTCCTCGGCGGGGACCGAGTATTGCGAGGCCTCGGTCACCCCGGGCTGGTCCCAGACGTCGCCGCGCTCGATCAGGGCCGGCTTCGCGGCCGAGTCCTTCGAGGGACGGGCGAGGACGTAGGTCTCGTGCCCGAGCTCGTCGAGCGCCGAGCGCAGGTGGCGGCCGACGACCGCCTGGCCGCGGTTGAACCAGTAGCTCGAGACCCCGATCCGCAACTCAGTGATCCACTACGGCGCCGTTCCGGCGACCGGCGCCGGCGGCACGGTCGGCTCGACGGCGGCGAAGTTCGGCCACAGCTCGAGGTCGAGCTCCGGGCAAAGGCCGGCGAGCCGGGCGACGTCGCCTTGGAAGCGGCGGCGGAGCTCGTCGATGCGCGCCGCCGGCAGATCGGGCTTCGTGCCCGGCGGGCGCTTGTGCCGGCGTAGCTTGTCCGGAAGCTCGTCGAGCGGCTCGATGCCGAGGAATTCCTGGGTGCGGCGCATCTCGGCGAACGGATCCGCCAGGCAGCGCTCGAACTGGAGGATCAGGACCTGCTCGCGCGGATAGAGCTCGAGGACGCCGCGGATCTGCTCGTAGTAGAGGCCGCGGTAGACCGCCTCCGAGAGATGGGCGAGCTCGAACGGCGCCCCGGCCTCGTCGGCGAGCATCCGCTCACGCTGGATCCCCGAGCGCAGGCGCTCGATCGGGTCGCGGAGCATGATCAGGAGGCGGGCGTTGGGGGCGGCCTCCCGCAGCAGCCGCATCGACCAGAAGTCGACCATGTAGCGGGGGGTCCACTCGCCGGTGATCGCGCCGGGGGGACGGGGGAAGAGCGCGTGATAGCGCTCGACGAAGTCGTCCGGCGCCTCGCCGGCCCAGAACCGGTCGAAGTAGTGGAGCTCCTTGCCCGGCTTCGCCACCCGGACCACCCCCGGATGCGAGCGCATCGTGCCCCGATACCACCACGAGGTGCCGCAGCGCTGGGCGCCGACCCCGACGAAATCGGGGGGGCCGAGGCGCCACCCGACGGGGCATTCGGGCGTCTCGAGCGGCTGCATCCAGCGCGGAATCGGGGTCATCCGAAGCTGACAGACTAGATGAGGCTCATGCGCCCACTGCGCCAGATTCGACGTCGGGCCGCGTTCGCGGTCGGGCGCCTGCGGCCCCCCGAGCGGCGTCCGCCGGCGCCGTTCGTGGTCGGGGTCCCGAGGTCGGGAACGACGCTCCTGCGGCTGATGCTCGACGCCCACCCGGCGCTCGCGATCCCGCCCGAGACCCATTTCCTGCCGAAGCTGATCCGGCTCTGCCAGGAGGCCGAGGCGCGCGACGAGGACGCCCGCGTCCGGGCCCTGGAGCTGCTCACCGAACACCGGCGGTGGCCCGACTTCGGGCTCGAGGCGGACGACGTCAGGGCCCGACTCGACGGGCAGGGCCCGCTGGCGCCGGCCGAGGCGGCCCGCGCGTTCTACGAGGCCTACGCGGCGAAGCACGGGAAGTCCCGCTGGGGGGAGAAGACCCCGCAGTACCTGAAAACGATGAAGCGGATCGGCGGGGCGCTCCCGGAGGCCCACTTCGTCCACCTGATCCGCGACGGTCGCGACGTCGCGCTGTCGATGCTCGCGGTGAGCTGGGGACCGAGCACGGTCGAGGACGCGGCGGTCCGCTGGACCAGCCAGATTCGCCGCGCGCGACGCAAGGCCCGGAGCATCGCCAACTACACCGAGGTCCGCTACGAGGGGCTGGTCGCCGACCCCGAGCCTGTCGTCCGCCGGATATGCGAGTTCCTGAAGCTGCCGTTCGAGCCGGCGATGCTCGGCTATCACACCGGCGCA
>JBKPNB010000382.1:0-5634 GCA_046732395.1 Actinomycetota bacterium
GTTCCCCATCGAGGATGAGCGCCTCGCCGTCCGCCTCGGCGCGGCCCAGGAGCTCGGCGGCGGCGGCCATCCCCGCCTCGGCGGCGGCCTGGGCGCGCTCGATGCCCTCCATCTCGGCCTGCGACTTGATCCGCCGTCGCCCGGCGATCGCCTCGTGGTCGGGGCGGAGGACGATCCCGTCCGACCGCAGGCGGTCGGCGACGTCGATCGGGAGCTCGGGATCTGTGATCGCATCGCGGACGCCGATCCGCCGCGCCGCCCGCGAGGTGAGCTCCAACCGGACTTCGTCGATGCTCATCCCGCTCCCGATCAGCTCGTGGAAGCCGAGGTCGGCGATGTCGTGGAGCTCGGCGTCGGGCGCCGCGGACGCCACCCGCGAGCGCTCCAGGGTGCTGACCATGACGTGCGTCCGCCCGTCGACGACGGCGAGCAGGAACGGGTCGCCGATCGCGATCGGCAGCTCGTGGCGCAGCGCCGCGGAGCGCTCGGTGTCGCCGTAGAAGAGGAAGTCGGTCACCGGTCGGCGAGGCTAGCGATCGCGAAGATCGCCCGCTGCCCTCGACGGTCGGCGATTAGGCTCCCACCCGATGAGCGACTTCATCTCCCGCGGCTTCACCGGCAGGCGCCGGACGCCGGATGAGCTCGCCGAGCGCCTCCCGCCGGGCCAATACGCCGAGCCAGGCTTCCCGGTGCTGACCGCGGGCCCGACGCCGGAGGTCGCGACCGAGGACTGGAGCCTCCGGGTCGACGGCATGGTCGCCGAGGAGCGGGAGTGGAGCTGGGAGGAGTTCGGGCGGCTTCCGTTCGAGACCGTGCCTTGCGACATCCACTGCGTCACCAAGTGGTCGAAGCTCGGGACGAGTTTCGGCGGAGTCTCGGTCGACGCGCTGCTAGAGCCGGCCGAGCCCCTCGGCCCCTACGCGATGGCCTACTCGTTCGGCGGCTACACGACCAACCTCCCGGTCGAGGACCTCCTCGACGGGAAGGCGTGGGTGGTGACCGAGCACGAGGGCGAGCCGCTCCCGCGCGAGCACGGTGGGCCGGCCCGGCTGCTGGTCCCGCACCTCTACTTCTGGAAGAGCGCGAAGTGGGTCGCCGGCCTGCGAATCATGGACCACGACGAGCCGGGCTTCTGGGAGGCGAACGGCTATCACGACTACGGCGACCCGTGGAAGGAGCAGCGCTATTGGACCGATTGACCCCGGTCGAGCAGCGCGCGCCGGGGCGGTGGCAGATCGGCACCGTGACCCGGATCAAGCGTGAGACGCCGCGCGTCAAGTCCTTTCTGATCGACCTGCCGATGTGGATGCCGCACCTCCCCGGGCAGCACTACGACGTCCGCCTCACCGCCCCCGACGGCTACCGCGCCCAGCGCTCCTACTCCGTCGCCTCCTCCCCCCTCGACCAGGGTGCGATCGAGCTGACGATCGACCGGCTCGCCGACGGCGAGGTGTCGCCCTACTTCCACGACGTCCTCGTCGAGGGCGACCGGGTCGAGGTCCGCGGTCCGTTCGCCTCCTACTTCGTCTGGCGCGGCGAGCGGCCGGTGCTGCTCGTCGGCGGAGGTTCGGGGGTGGTCCCGTTGATGGCGATCCTTCGCCACCGGCGGCGGACGATGCCGGAGGTGCCGATGCGCCTCGTCTACTCCGTCCGCGGCGCCGACGACGTGATCTACCGCGACGAGCTCGGCGACGACGCGGTCCTCACCTTCACCCGCGAGCCGCCCGAGGGCTGGAGCGGGCACATCGGCAGGATCGACGCGGCGCTGCTGTCCGAGGCCGCCGCTCCGCCCGACTCCGGGACTGCGTTCGTCTGCGGGTCGAACGGGTTCGTCGAGGCAGCGAGCCGCCTTCTGCTGGAGGGGGGCTACCGGCCGGAACGGATCCGAACCGAGCGCTTCGGGCCGACCGGCTCAGTCGACGCCGGCGCTAGTCGCGCCTGATCGCCTGCTGGGCGGGTCCGACGCCGGGACCCTTGGGGTGACCCGCGCCGGCGCGATGCGTTGCCTGGGCGGCGCTGGCGATGGGAAGCGGCGTCGTCGGTGCCCACATGTCCTCGTGGAACTTGCCGGTGTGCGGCTTTCCGACTGCGAACACCGTGGCCGCGGTGCCGGCGGCGTTGAACGAGGTGGAGATGTAGTCGCCGACCATCGGGCCCTGCGTGGTGTCCGCGATATCGCTGAGCGACATCGGCCCGGCGAGCTTCGTCCGCGCGCTCCAGTGCCTGCCGCCGTCGGGCGAGGAGATGAAGCCGACGTCGAGCTTGCAGGTCGCCGGCGTGCAGGCGGCGTCCGGGTAGAAGTAGTACGTCAGCGCCAGGTGGGCGCCGGCGCCCGAGGTCGCGGGATCGACGCCCAGGCCGGGAATGAAGTGGTCGACGCCGCTGCCGACCGGGTCGATCGGGACCCGCTTGACGGCACTCCACCTCATGCCGTCAGCCGACCTGCTGAAGACGATGTCGTTCGCCGAGCACTTCGGCTCGAAGCCGCAATCCTCCCAGGCCACGTAGACGTTGCCCGCGCCGTCGATCTCGGCGGTCGGCAGGGGGCTCGTCCGCAGCCCGCCCGAGTTCGGATGGAACCGGATCTTCGAGACCGCGAACTCCTTCGACCAGGTCGCGCCGCCGTCGGTCGAGCGGAATGCGCCGATCTTGCCCTTGAGGCTCTCGAAGGGCACGATCACCGTCCCGTTCGGCTGGACGACCGGCTGGCCGCCGAGCCCCTTGGGGTTCCCGGCGGGCGAGACCGGCGTGCTCCAGATCTTCCCACCGTCCCTGGACGTGCTCATGTACTCGAGATCGCCCTGGCCGAAGTTGTCGAACTCGGTGTAGCAGTTGCCGTAGAACGGGCTGCCGCTGTGGTTGTCGCAGACCGTCCAGTTCTTGTCCAGGTCGATCTTCTTGACGGCCGGCGGCGGGATCTGCGCCGGGTCGCCGAACGTCGCGCCGCCGTCGGTCGAGCGGCTGACGAACACCGTCGGGGTGGAGATGTTCGGGAACAGCGGAATCGAGGAGATCATCCAGGTGTCGTGCTTAGCGTCGTAGGCGACGGTTGGATCGCTCACCCGCTCGAACGGGCTGCCCGGGTCGGCGAACGGGCCGGCGTTGAAGGTCAGGTCCGGCAGGAAGCTCGAGACATCCCAGGTCGCGCCGCCGTCGGGGGAGCGGGCCCAGCCGATGTCCGATGCCCCACCGTCGAAGAACCGGCCGACCTGGAACGTCGCCAGGACGGTCGAGCCGGCCGCGAAGGTGTCGGGCTCGACCTCGGTCCGGTGCTGGCTCGTCGGGTTGGTGAACGGGTCGGAGCTGACCTTCGTCAGCGGGACGTTCGCCAAGGCCGGTGCAGCCGCGACGAGCAGCGCAACGACCGCGAGCGCGCCCAACAGACTGACCAACCTCACCCGCGCCCCAGCGGCTCGAAGCATGTCGGCGCGCTACCCGCGAGCCGAATTCGCAAACCGATCATCGGCTCGCTTAACCTGCGCTTCACCGGCGTGGGTACCTTCCAATGGCCGTGACCGCCTCGATTCCGAGCCCGTCCGCGAACGGGTTCCACCTCGGCCCGTTCGACATCCACTACTACGGGCTGCTCTACGTGGTGGCGGTGGCGGCGGCCGTGGCGATCACGGTCCGCCGCTGGGAGGCAGCCGGCGGCGATCGCCGGCTCGTCTACGAGGTCGCCGCCTGGGGGTTCCCGGCGGGGATCGTCGGCGGGCGGCTCTACTTCGACCTGACGAGCTCGAACCTCGTGCCCGCCCACTGGTGGGGGCCACTCGCCGTCTGGCAGGGCGGGCTCGGGATCTGGGGCGGGATCGCGGCCGGAACGCTCGCCGGGCTCGTCGTCCTCCGCCGTCGCGGCGCCGACATCCCGCGCTTTCTCGACGCCGCCGCCCCGGCGCTGCTCGTCGCCCAGGCGGTCGGGCGAGTCGGCAACTACTTCAACCAGGAGCTCTTCGGCGGGCCGACGAGCCTGCCATGGGGACTCGAGATCGCGCCCGCCCACCGCCCGCCCGGCTACGAGGGCTTCGCCACATTCCAGCCGACGTTCCTCTACGAGCTGGTTTGGAACCTGGCGCTGGCGGGATTCCTGGTCTGGCTCGGGCGCGCGCGGCGCATCCGTCCGCCGGGTCTGTTCGCCCTCTACGTGGCAGGCTATTCGGGCTTCCGCATCTTCGAGGAGCTGCTCCGCGTCGACCCAGCCCACCACATCCTCGGCCTCCGCCTCAACTTCTTCGTCGCCTGCGCGCTGACCGTCGCCGGGGCCGCGTGGTTTGTCGCGACCCAGCGCGGCGGCATGCGGCCCGCGCCCCGCGACGTGGTCCGCCGCTGGCCGACGCTCTTCGCGCTCGGCTGGGCGACGATCGCGGCGGTAGGTTGCGGCGGAGCTTCCGATCGACCCGACCGCGCGCCACCGGCTCCCGTCGCCGAGCAGACCGCCCACCGCTGATGGCGTTCGCACCCTCGATCGCGCTCCTCACCCTGGCGCAGGCCGCGCTGATCGCGCTCCCCGGCCGCCCCCCACGCGAGGCGCTGCGCTGGGCGCGGAGCAGTTGGTGGGCGATCGTCCCCGCCGCGTCGATCGCGGTGGTGATCGCCGTGATCGCGGCGATCCCCGCGTTCGCCGACGCCCTCACCTACCTGGCCCTCGTCGGCGTGCCGTTGCTCGCCGCCCTCGCGCTCGCCGCGCTCGTCCGCGGCGCTCGCCCGGCGCTCGCGCTCGCCGTCGTCCCGCTGTTCGCGCTCGCCTGGGCGGCGGGAGGCACGCTCGTCGGCGAGGCGAGCGCGCTGGCGCTGTCGGCGCTCGCCGCGGTGGCGCTCGGCTCGCTGCTCGCAGCGGTTGTCCCACGCGGCTGGCTTCGGCTCGGGATCTACGCGATGGCCGCCATCGATGCCGCCCTCGTCGCCGCCGATCTGCTCCAGCACCCGAACTCGGTCCTCGCGCACGCGACCCCGGCGGCCGGACTGCCGAGCCTCCAAAGCGTGCTCTTCGGCTCGGCGGCGATGGGGTTCGGCGACCTGTTCGTCGCCGCGGCGGTCGGCTCGCTGCTCGCGTCCGAGCGGCGCCCGCGCCGCGCCGCGGTGCTGCTCGCCCTGGCCCTCGGCCTCGCCTTCGACCTGCTCTTCCTGTTCGTCGACGAGCTGCCGGCGACGGTCCCGATCGCCCTCACGCTCGCCCTGCTCTCCTCGCGCCGCGCGCCCGCCCGCCGCCCGCGCGAGGCGGCCCGTGCAGACCGGGGTCTGGCCGCGCAGCGGCCCGCCACCGAGCCCTAGGAATACCGTCGGCGGTTGGCTCAGCGTGGGTCGGTGGCGACCGCGGCGTGCAACCGATCGTGCGGGCATGCTGCCGCACCGACAAGCCAGCCGAGTCCTCTGCTGCACTGCCGCAGAGGAGCGGGGGAACCACTGGGTGGACGGCGAACACCGTCTCCCCGGGGCGAATCGGGCCCGGATGGTCCGTAGCGCCGCTCTTTCGGCGCGCGCCCGACCGCTAACCCCGCAGGTCGAAGAAGGAGAGACGGTTTGCTTCGCATCCGCAGAACGGCTGCACTCGCCGGTCTGGCGGTGGGCGCCGGGATAGCCGTCGGCGCCGCGGGGCCGGCCGGGGCCGCCTCGACCGACTGCGGCGGCGGCGCGAGC
>JBKPNB010000383.1:0-4952 GCA_046732395.1 Actinomycetota bacterium
ACGGCCTCAGGGTGACGGTCGAGGAAATCATCGACGCCGGGGATCGAGTCGTCCTGGTCGCGCATCATCAGGGACGCGGCCGAGGAAGCGGGATCGAGGTCGATGCCCGCTTCTACGAGGTCTACACGTTGCGCAAGGGCAAGGTCTGGCGTGTGGATGAGTACACCGAGCGGGAGCAGGCCCTCGAAGCCGCCGGACTGCTGGGGTAGGCGGCGCGCGCCGTTTGTAAGCCGGCGGTCCTTTGCCTCGCGGAGAGCCCGAAGCGACCCTCCCCCCTAACGGTGAGCAACTCGTCCTACTCCGGAAGGCGGCGCACTAGCCTCTTCGTGCGTGTGGGCCAACGGCGACAAGAGAGTCCGACGGGTTGCATCTTCTGCGGGGCGACCGACCGAAAGATGAGCAACGAGCATGTCTGGCCGAAATGGATGCGAGATCTGCTGCCGCCCGATGTTCTGCGAGCCGATTACACCTACGTCTACCGAGACTCCGCCCATGGCGAGGTTCGGCGCGTCCCCCGCCAGCCGATCTTCAACAAGCGGGTCCGGGCGGTATGTGAGCCCTGCAACAACGGGTGGATGAGCCGAGTCGAGGACCAAGTAAAGCCCTATATCTCCGGGATGCTTCAGGGGCGAGGCCGCCAACTTCACGAAGGGGGACAAACATCAATCGCGCGCTGGGGGGCGCTCAAAGCGTTCGTCGCGCAGCGCAGCTTCAAAGCCGATCCCGTCGAATCGATCCTGCCTGAGCACTTCCGCGAGCTGTACGACCTACGCAATCAAGCGCGACTTCCGGATGCCGTAACGGTCTATACAGCGAAAACGGCTTGGTCCGATGGTCATGCCAGGCCCGGTCTCTTTCACCTAAACGGAATCGCTAGGGGTGACGTGAAGGATGGGACGCAGGACGATGGGTATCTCCTCACCTTCAGCGCTCTTGATCTTGTGGTTCAGGTCTTCCGAATCTACGGCGATGAGCGAGCCGAGTTCAGCCACAGTCCAAGGCTCGCGCCATCCGTAAGGCGCATCTGGCCTCCCACCGATTCGTTCGTCTGGCCGCCCGGCCCGCCGTTGACACAGGCAGGCCTTCTCGCTCTCGCCGGGGACGACCCCGTGATTAGGGCTGGTTTTTGAACGGACGTTAATCACCTGATCGCGGTCGCGGATGCCAGGCCGACGGCAAGGCGGGCGTTGTCGAGGAGCTGGCGACACTCGGCGCGGTCCTCGGGATCGTCAAGAGTGCGAGCCGCATCCGCCACGCTGGTGAGCGGGTCGTCGCGATCGAAATAGGGGACGCGAATCTGCCAAGGCGCGCTCACGATGGGCTCATCCATGCCGAGCTCGGTTGGGGCTCGCCCTTCAGTTCGCGGGCTAGCCGATTCAACAAAGGGAGCGCGACCGTGGCGCGGTTGTCGTCGGCGAGGGTGGCGCTCGCGATGACCGCTCGCGCCTCGCGGGCAAGGCCCGCGTAGCTCTCAGCCAGGGCCTCGTACCGATCATCGTCCGTCATCACCCTGCCGCGAATGAGCTGCTCAAAGCGCTGCGGGAAGTCATTCATACGCGGCGCTCCTTTTCACTGTGCTTTTGCGAGCGGGGGTCAGGGACGCCGTCCGCCGCCGTCCTGCAACCAGGCGTCGAGTTTCGAGCGGCGAAACAGGGTTCGGCTGCCGTCCTTTTCAAACGGGATTCGCCGGGCCGAGACGAGGCCATAGATGCGCGACTTGGGACAGCGCAAGTAATCAGCGGCCTCGGCCACAGTCAGCCAGCCATCCTCGACGGGAACCTGATCCTCGGCGATGCGCTCGATGACGAGCTCGACGATGGTCTCGATTAACTCGGGTGGGAGATCGATCGCGAGGGAGGTCGCCGCCATCTATGCGGCCTCCCGATCGTCACTCGCTGCCACACCGACCGCGACAAGCTGCTGCGCCCGCTCGGCGTAGTCCCAGACAACTGGGTTCGCGGGATCGCGGTCATTGATCGGTTCCAGCGGTGGCAGACACTCCGAGCACCCATTACCAGCGCACTCGCAAGCGCCGATTTCGCCTCGACCCCCCTCCCGAACCGGAACAACCGGAACATCGGCTTGGTCATGCGGTTTTTCGGGGTTTTCAAACCGGAACATTTCCACTCCGAGTTCCGGTTTGCGATGGCCCTTACTCGGCTTGGTTAAGCCATTGTTCCGGTTGTTCCGGCTTGAACGGGGGGATGCGGCCGTTCCGGGGAGGTAGCGCGCCCACGCGTCTGCGAAGGCGTCGCGCTCGAACCCGTGTAGCGGACCGTCCTCGAACCGGATTTTGCGCGATCGGATCTCGAAGGGACGCAGTAGGTCGGAAAGCTTGCGGGCCGTGACCGGCTTCCCGTACCAATCTCCCCAGGGAGCCTCCTCCATCGCCTGGAGGCCGCCGAGAAGGGCTCGGGTTGGGATGCGCTCCCGCTCGCCAAAGACGACGCGACAGTCGGCGAGCAGGCGAATCCCTATCGTCTCCTCGTCGGGCTCGCTCGGGCCGGAGAGGGCGATGGCGGCCTGGCGGGCTCGCTCGGGCCACTCGCCACGTGCCGTCTCCGCGATAGCGAGCAGCGGTTCCCAGACATCTTGCGCGCGATCGGCGAGCTCGTCGGGGAGTTCGGGCCGCGCCGCCGCGAGCGCCTCAATCGTCGGCTCGTGCTCGGCCCAGGTTCCCAAGTTGCCGGCGAGCAGCGCCACGCGCTCGGTGATCTCGCGCCTTCTGTAGCGCTCGATCTCCTCCGTCGGGGCTCGACGCTTGAGCCGGACCCCGATCGAGCGAGACTCGACTGTGTCGGGGAGCCTGCCGAGACCGGCCAGCGCCTTCGGACAGAATGTGGCGAAGTCCCGGTAGGTCAGGCTCGAGCCTTGCCCGAAACATACGGAGTAGGAGCCGTTGCGCCCGTAACCCGTGTTGAGAACGCCCCGGAGAACCTCGGCGTAATCCCGATCACCGCCGAATGCGGCGTCCGACTCGTCGAGGAGGAGGGTTGGCTTGACGGCATCGACCTTGCGGGCGAGCACCGCCGCGCTCACCCGGCCCGTTAGCCAAGGGCGGGCGACCAGAGGGTCGAGGACTTCGAGGAGGCGGGTCTTCCCCGATGCCAGCTCGGCCGACGTGATCCACAGGTAGGGGGTGAAGTCGGCGGCCTCGAGCGCGTGGGTGTGAGCAACCCAAAGCGCGACGGCGTCGAGCTGGTGATCGGTCAGGACCATGTACCGGCGGATGTGCTCGGCGACGCGGTCGAGAATCGCGGCGAGCGCGCTCACTTCCATGGGCCCCCGCGCAGGCCGGCGGCGAGGAACAGCGCGAGGTGCTCTTCGTCAATTCGAACGAGATGGCCTGGGCCGACCGGCTGGGTGACCGACAGCGCCCCGGTCGAGATCCACTTGCGGACCGTCGACTCGCTCACGTTCACGATCTCCGGCGCGTCGGCGACAGTGAGGAACATTGATAGAACCCCTTTCAGGGCAGAGGAAGGCCGCAGTAAGCGGCCTCGGTGATCAAAGAGGTGGCCCCACTACCCGGGGGCCAAGCGGGGGCGACTCGCCCCTCTACTTGTCGAGAACCTAAAAATGCCTATTTCTCCAGGAGGCCTCGAACTGTCTTCGGGTCGCAACGCAGGACGGCGGCGATGGCCTTCCTAGTGGCCCTGCGCTTAAAGACCAGATCGCGCACCTTCGTTGCCAGCTCCTCTCGTAGCTCCGACGACGCCTCTGCGCGACGGCGACCGCGCGGGATGCTCGACTTGTAGTCCTCGATGGTGCGACCATCGCGGGTGAGGAATTTGCGGATCGCATCCTCGTCGCCTCCGATTCGGAGGTAATTCTCCTCGCCGGCTTCGTTGGTGAAGCGCTCTGCACGGCGGATGGCCTTGCGGCCGGTCCCGCGGCGTGGCCCGCTCAGCTTCTCGAGGCTGTACTGCCCGCCACCGCCCTCGCCGTCGATAAAGCCGGCATCGATGAGGCCGAAGCGGTCGGGGTTTCGTAGGCGCGCAGACCGGCCGGTCGGCGCGGGCGGCTCGGCGGGCAGGGGCCGGAAGAACCCGGCTTCCAAGCGGCTCGCGCATTCAGCTCGGAGATCGTCCTCGGCCGCCTGGCTCGGGTCGCAACGCCACTCGCGGTCCTTCCGTTCCTCGGCGTCGAGGTCGAGGTCTTGGATCGGGAGATACTCCACCTGGATGCCTCGCCGCTCGGCCTCCTTCAGTTTCTCCGCTAGGTCGTCGGCGTAGTAGTCAGCCGGTCCGTAAATCGCCGTGCGCAACTCCGGATCGATCCCCGATGCGGGAGTCCCCTTCTCGACCGGCAGCGCCGCCGCTTGGGCCTTGTGCCAATCGACAGTGGAACCCCTCGCGTGGCGTTGCTCGTCGGCCGCTCTGTTGTCCTCCACGCGTTGCAACTCGGCTGCGTCGAACTCGCGAGCCTCTGATACAGACTCCGCGCCCGACCTGAAGAAGCGACGCAACCTCAAGACAGGCACCCCTGCGGCCTCGGCCAACTCCTCCTCGGTCGGGGGTCGCGGCTCATCGCGGGTTTGAATGCTCGCGCCTTGGTGATCCCGCGTGATCGACGTGTCGGGGACCTCGCGCACCCGGCGCCTATCGCGTTTCCGCTCGCGCCGGCGCTGCCGAACTTCCTGCGGGTCGTTGCCGAAAAGCTCGTCGTCACCCTTGTCGGTGCCGAGAGGATCGGCGTCCTCTGGGCCGTCGATGCCCTCGATGCTCACGTTGTCCCTTTCTTGTCCCTCTAGCTCGTAGATCAGGTTTGGGATTGCGGCCGGCCCCGGAGGGACAAGGCGGGACCGGCCGCGAACTCAGCGAGCATGGCAGGTGAAACAGATGTAACCGACGGCTTTCGAGTGGGCTCGGGAAGCGGGTCCGTGACCCGGCAATGTTGGAGGCGCAAGGACCGGACGTCCTACTCCTCGGTCGAGGTCTGAGGTTTCCCCC
>JBKPNB010000384.1:0-11716 GCA_046732395.1 Actinomycetota bacterium
GCGCCGCGCCGAGCGCAGGGCGCGCGAGCTCCTGCGCTCGGTCGTCTCCGCCGAGGAGTACGAGATGTACGCCGAGCTCGGCTTCCTCAGCGTCCCCGGCGCCGACCCCGGCTACGCCTACCTGGTCTACCCCCACCGGCCGATCCTCGCCTACGACACCGCGAGCGGCGAGCTCCTGAGCGAGTACTGCGTCGGCTTTCCCGACCGCTCCGAGCCCGCCCTCGGCGAGCGTCTCCCCGACGCCGACGACGTCCTCGCCAAATGGATGTCGCTGCGTGGCTCCGAGCGCCGGCTGGTCGCCGCCGCCAACATGCATGCGCCCGGGCGCCAGGTCGATCCGGGGCAGGCCCGCCGCGACCTGATGCGCCTGCGTGAATGGCGGCGTCTGCGCGCGAGGCGGCGGATAGCGGCCGCGTGAGCGAGCTGCCCCGGCCACGCTCGGCCGCGGTCTTCGACGGCCCCGACCGCGCCGCCGCCCGCGCCTACATGAAGGGGATCGGGTTCGACGACGACGCGCTCCGGCGCCCGACCGTCGGCATCGCCAACACCTGGATCGAGGCGATGCCCTGCAACTTCCATCTCCGCGACCTCGCCGAGGCGGTCAAGGAGGGTGTCCGCGAGGCGGGCGCGACGCCGTACGAGTTCAACTCGATCGCCATCTCCGACGGGATCACGATGGGAACCGAGGGCATGAAGGCATCGCTGATCAGCCGCGAGGTGATCGCCGACTCGATCGAGCTCACCGCCCGCGGCTACCAGTTCGACGCGATCGCCGCCCTGTCGGGATGCGACAAGACGATCCCCGGCTGCGTGATGGCCCTCGCCCGTCTCGACATCCCCGGGGTGATGCTCTACGGCGGCTCGATCGCGCCCGGGCGCTGGCGCGACCGTGACGTCACGATCCAGGACGTCTTCGAGGCGATCGGCGCCCACGCCGCCGGCGACCTCTCCGACGCCGACCTGCACGAGCTCGAGGGCTGCGCCAGCCCCGGCGCCGGCGCCTGCGGCGGCCAGTTCACCGCGAACACGATGGCCTGTGCGTTCGAGGCGATGGGGATCAGCCCGATGGGCTCGGCGATGGTCCCCGCGGTCGACGGCCAGAAGCACGAGGCCGCCCGCGCGGCGGGACGACTCGCGGTCCGCGCGCTCGCCGAGGATCGCCGGCCGAGCCAGATCATCACCCGCGACTCGATCGAGAACGCGATCGCCTGCGTCTGCACCTCCGGGGGCTCGACGAACGGCGTCCTGCATCTGATGGCGGTCGCCAACGAGGCTGGGATCGAGATCGAGATCGAGGACTTCGAGCGGATCTCACGCGCCACCCCGCTGCTCGCCGACCTCAAGCCGAGCGGGCGGTTCGTGGCCACCGACCTCTACAAGGCCGGCGGGGTGGGGGTCCTCGCGAAGCGGCTCGACGAGGTCGGGGTGCTGCACCGCGACGCGATCACGGTCACCGGGAGGACGGTCGGCGAGGAGGCCGACGCCGCCGAGGAGACCCCCGGCCAGCAGGTGGTGCGCCCGGCCTCGGACCCGATCAAGCCCGAGGGCGGCTTCGCGATCCTCCGCGGCAACCTCGCGCCGGACGGCTGCGTCGTCAAGCTCTCGGGCACCGAGCGGCTGCGCCAGCGCGGCCCGGCGCGGGTGTTCGAGTCCGAGGACGAGGCGTTCGCCGCCGTCGCCGCGCAGGGGATCGAGGCCGGCGACGTCGTCGTCATCCGCAACGAGGGGCCCGCCGGCGGCCCGGGGATGCGGGAGATGCTCCACGTCACCGCGGCGCTCGTCGGCGAGGGGCTCGGCGAGGAGGTGGCCCTCCTCACCGACGGACGCTTCTCCGGCGCAACGCACGGGCTGATGGCCGGGCACGTCGCGCCGGAAGCGGCCCGCGGCGGCCCGATCGCCGCGCTCCGCGACGGCGACGTGATCGACTTCGACGTCGCCGGCCGCCGCCTCGACGTCGAGCTCGCAGACGAGGAGATCACAAGGAGGGTCGCCGCATACCGGCCGCCGGAGCCCCGCTACCGGACCGGCGTGATGGCCAAGTACGCCCGCTCGGTTGGGAGCGCTTCGGAAGGGGCAATCACCAGCTAGGGGACGGGCAGGTGGCACGTGGCATGTGGACGCGGCGCCTCCACCTGCCACCTGCGACCTGCCACCTGCTAATCGGCCAGGAACGCCTCGAGCTCCCGGTTGAAGCGCACCGGCCGCTCCGCCATCGCGCAATGACCGCAACGGTCGTAGATCACCGTCCGCGAGTTCCGCAGCCGCTCGCCGTAGCCGGCCGAGTCGGCGGGGGGGACGATCCGGTCGTTCCGGCCCCAGACGATCAGCGTCGGGGTCTCGACCGTCCCCAGCCGATCGAGGAAGTCGTAGCCGATCATCCCCCGCACGGCGGGGAGGACGCCCGCCGTGCCGGCGCCCTCGGCGCACTCGTAGAGGAGTTCGGCGCGGAGCTTCAGTGGGTTATGGAAGACCAGGCCGAAGAGGTGGAAGCGAAGCCGCGGGCGCCGCAGCACCTGGTCCTCGATCCGCAGGAACGCGAGGCTCACAATCGCGCTCATTCGCGCCGCGGTCAGTGCCGGCCCGGTGCGCATCTGCGCGTGTGAGATCCCGGCTGCGGAGACGAGGGCGAGCCGCGCGAACGCCTCGGCGCTCTGGATCACCGCCTCCGCGGCGACGAAGCCGCCCATCGAGTTCCCGATGATCGCGCCCCCCTCCAGGCCGAGACGGCGGGCGAAGTCGAGCACGACGCGGCCGTGGCTCTCGATCGTTACCGACCAGGTTGGCAGCGGCGAGCGCCCGAATCCGGGCAGGTCGAGGGCGACGACGCGCCGGCGCCGGGCAAAGTGGGGGATGTTCTCGAGCCAGTTCTGCCAGCAGCCCCCGAGCCCGTGGACGAACAGGATCGGCATTCGGGCCTCGGATCCGCTCGCCTCGGTGGGGCCCATCTCGACGTAGTTGATCGGGGTCCGGCCGCCTGCAGCCTCGGGGTAGGCGGCGGTATCGAGCTCGATCGTGCGCAGGTGCTCGCGCCAGTCGATCCGCAGCCACTCGGGGTCCGGGTCGCCGTAGGGGTCGGGCCCGTCCGGCGGGGTGGGGTCGAGGAGCTTCGTGCGCGGCGGGGTGAAGACCCAGGCGTCGGCGATCAGCTCCGCGATCCGGCGGGAATCGGTCCGCTCGGTCGTCGCCGAGCTCGCGCTCACGCGTAACCCATCCTCTTCAGGATCGGAATCTCATGTATCTGCCCGGTAGGCACGAAGGGGGCGCAGTATCTCGCTTACGCGCGCGCTACCCCACGCCGTGGCGTCCGGCCCCGCACAGCGTCTGGCCCCGCAGAAAACATCGTTCTCCAAGCTCCTCGCCTCGTCCGCGCCGTGGGCGCTTTCGGCGGCCACTTTGGGCTTGGCCGGTGCTCTAGCCGCAGGGCCAGCTTAAGCCACGATACTCCTATACCGGCGGGAACGAGCACCTTCGCGCTGCCGAGACATCGACGAGAGGGGTTTCGCTGTGCGCGGCCATTAGGCGTAACCCATCCTCTCCAGGATCGGGATCTCGTGGATCTGCGGCGGCTGCAGGTGGTTCCAGAGGATCCCGCGCGGCCGCGGGTACTGGCGGTCGACCTCGACGACCGCCCGCGGGGTGGCGATCAGATCGACCGGGAGGTCGTGGTCGGTGACCATCAGGTGCTCGCGGAGGATCTGGATCGGGTGCACCGTCGTCGCCACCACCGTGTGCTCGTCGATCTTTCCCGCCTCGATCAAGATCCCGTACTCGAGGTCGTGGAAGCCGCCGCCCTTTCCGATCCGGGCGCCGGTGAGGTTGACGGCCACCGACCCGCAGAGCACGAAGTCGATTTCCGGGATCTCCTCGAGGGCGACGAGCTGCCCGTGGCGCAGCGCGCCCTTGATGGTCGACGCCTCGCGGATCTGCTTGGCGTTGAGCTCGCCCGGATCGAGCAGGCGCAGCGGGTGTTGGTCGCGAAGCCGCGGCACCGCCATCACCAGACGCTTGCCGTCCTCGAGCGCGAGCCGGCGGCCGTGTGTCTGCGGCGAGTCGGGATTCGCTTTCACCACCCGGGCGCGCTTCCAGGCCCGATGCGAGGCAAGCTTCTCGGCCGCGAGCTTGGCCCCGGCGAAGTTCGGGATCCGCCCCTCGGCGCCGGGGAACCGCGATACGCCCTCGCGGTCCATCGCCCTCCAGACCGCCCGCCGAACCTGATCCTTCGAGCGCACGCCCGAAACATAGTTGGCGACCGAGGCTTGGCGACCGAGGCTGCCAGAATGGCGCCCGTGGCGGGCGAGCGGACATCCCTGGCGCAATCGCCGGGGTTCGACGAGGCCGTCGACGACGGCGGGCTGCTCCCGGCGCCGCCGGATCGCTCGCCCGACCTGCTGCCGGCGATCGAGCCCGAGCGCCGGCTCGACGACTGGGGTCGCTCGGAGCGAGTCGAGGGCGTCTTCGACCGCACCGTGGTCGAGTTCTTCTACCGCTACTGGTTCCGCTGCGAGGTCGAGGGGATCGAGAACGTCCCCGCCGAGGGCGGGGCGCTGCTCGTCTCGAACCACTCCGGGGCGCTCCCCCCGGATGCGGCGACGATCGGGAAGGCGATCCGCGAGGAGCACGCCCGCCCGCGGCCGCTCTACGTCACCGTCGAACACTTCTTCAAGGGCTACCCGGGGTTCTCGATGC
Organism: Actinomycetota bacterium; assembly: GCA_046732395.1. Lineage (GTDB taxonomy): Bacteria > Actinomycetota > Thermoleophilia > Solirubrobacterales > 70-9 > JAWVFM01. The sequence goes on from JBKPNB010000384.1 coordinate 4,687, forward strand.
TGATCCCGAAGATCGGCTGTGTCGCCGCGCATCCGGCGAACGTCCACCGTCTGCTCTACGACGAGCGCCAGCTGGTGCTCGTCTTCCCCGAAGGGCGGAAGGGAACCGAGAAGCTGTTCAAGGATCGCTACAAGCTCCGGCGGTTCGGGCGCGGCGGCTTCGTCGAGGCGGCGATGCGCGCCGAGGCGAAGCTGGTTCCGGTCTGCGTCGTTGGCGCAGAGGAATCGGCGCCGATCTTCGCTCAGGTGGGCTTCATGAAGCGGCTCACCGGGCTGCTCTACTTCCCGATCACCCCGACCTTCCCCTGGCTCGGTCCGTTCGGGATGCTCGGCTACCTGCCGGCGAAGTTCAAGCTCCGGTTCCTGGCGCCGATCGACACCGTCGCGCTCGGCGGCGCTGAGGCGGCCGAGGACAAGGCGCTGGTCCAGACTGTGGCCCAGGAGATCCGCGCCCGGATCCAGGAGAACCTGCACGAGATGCTGGCGAAGCGCCGCTCAATTTGGTTCGGCTGAACCATGAGCAGTAAGCGCGTGCTCGTCACCGGCATCGCCAGCTACTGGGGCGGTCGCCTCGCACAGGCGCTCGAGGGCTTCGAGTCGATCGAGGCGATCATCGGGGTCGACAGCCAGGACCCCACCCGCGAGCTAGAGCGAACTGAGTTCGTCCGGGTCTCGAACCAGCACTCGCTGATTCAACGGATCGTCCGCGCCGCCGAGATCGACACCGTCGTCGACACCCGGCTGATCGTGAACTCGGTGGTGGCCTCGCCGCGGGCGACCCACGAGAACAACGTGATCGGAACGATGAATGTCCTCGCCGCCTGCTCCGGGCCCGACTCGCCGGTCCGCAAGTTCATCTTCAAGAGTTCCGCGCACTACTACGGCTGCGAGCAGGACGACCCGGCGTTCTTCACCGAGTCGATGCGCCGCCCGCACCCCCCGCACACCGCGCTCGAGCGCGACATCGTCGAGGCCGACGACGCGGTCCGCGACTTCGCCGCCAAGCGCCCGGGCGTGGAGGTGACGGTGCTGCGCTGCGCGAACGTCCTCGGCCCCGACGTCGATACCCCCTACACACGGATGTTCTCGCTGCCGGCGGTGCCGATGGTCTTCGGCTTCGATCCCCGCATCCAGTTCGTCCACGAGGACGACGTCGTCCACGCCCTCGAACATGCGGCGGTCCACTCCGTGCCCGGCGTCTTCAACGTCGCCGCGGACGGCGTTCTCGCGCTCTCGGAGGCGATCGGCCTGCTCGGCAAGCTGCCGCTGCCGGTCCTGCCCCCGTTCGGCGCTGGGCTGTTGGCCGGCCCCCTCCGCAGCCTCGGCCTCCGGATCCCCGACGAGATGTGGAACCCGCTGCGGTTCGGCCGCGGCCTCGACAACCGGCCGTTCAAGGCGAGCGGCTTCCGCTACGGCTACACGACGCGCGAGGCGGTGCTCCGTTTCGCCGAGCACCTGCGGCTCGGCCGGGTGATGCGCGGGGTCGAGCAGGAGTACACCTACGAACGCGAGGTCGAGGAGTTCCTGCGCTGGAGCCCGCACGTCCGCCGCGACCGCGAGGGCGTCGCGGCCGACCGCGAGCCGCTCGGGATCTAGCCGGGCTCGCCAAGCCCGGCGACTGCGTCGTTTCCAGCGCAAACGGGTTTGCATTCGCCGCGATCGGCTGAATTGCCGGCGCGGTTCTCCTACACTTTTGTCCCACGGATGGGTCGCCGGTGGCAGATAGCTCTCGTTGCCGTGCTGGCCGTCCTGATCTGCCTCGCGGCAGGCGCCTACGCCTGGGACCGGTCGAAGATCGGCGAGATCGCCAACGGCGTCAAGGTCGGCGGCGTTCCGGTCGGCGGGCTCTCCACCGACCAGGCCCGCAAGAAGCTCCGCCGCCAGCTCGTCGATCCCCTCAAGCGCCCGGTGACGGTGACCTTCGCGGGCAAGCGCTACGTGCTGAGCCCGAGGCGGCTCGAGGTCCACGCGGACCTCAACGGGATGGTCGACGCCGCCGAGGACACCAGCCGCGAGGGCAGCCTCCCGACCCGGATCTGGCGCTATGCAACCGGCGACGACGTCTACCGCAACCTCCCGGCACGGGTCGGCTACTCGAAGAAGGCGATCGACGAGTTCACCGCCGCGGCCGCGAAGGCGATCGACCGTCCAGCGCAGGATGCGACGATCGCGCCGACTCCGTCCTCGCTCAACCCGGTTCCCGGCAAGGACGGCGTGAGCCTCGACCAGTCGAAGCTTCGCTCGGAGCTCATCGACGCGATCGGCTCGCGCAACCCCGCGCCGATCAGGGCCCCGGTCCGCGCGGCGAAGCCGAAGATCACCACCGCCAACCTCGCCCAGCGCTACCCGACCTACCTGACGATCGACCGCGGCAACTTCACCCTGCGGCTCTGGAAGAACCTGAAGCTGGCGAAGAGCTACCCGATCGCGGTCGGCATGCAGGGCCTCGAGACCCCGGCCGGGACCTACACGATCGACGACAAGCAGGTGAACCCCGCCTGGCACGTCCCCGACAGCCCCTGGGCGGGCAGCCTCGCCGGCGAGGTGATCCCGCCCGGCCCCGCCGATCCGCTCAAGGCGAGGTGGATGGGCTTCTACAACGGCGCCGGCATCCACGGGACCGACGAGACCACGTCGATCGGCACCGCCGCCTCGCACGGCTGCATCCGGATGCTGATTCCGGACGTGATCGAGCTCTACGACCAGGTCCCGCTCGGCACGCCGATCTACATCGGCAACTAGCGAGCAGCGAGCAGGCCCGGGTCGGTGCTCCTTGCTGCTTGCTCGTTCTTGCAGGCATGCCGCTCGGGGCGCCGAAACCAGTCGGGCATGTCCGACGACGACATGACCCCCGCCTGGGAGGCCGAGGTCGCGGCCTTCCTCCGCGAGCTTGGGACGGCCGGCGCCTCGCAGCACACGCTGCGGGCCTACCGCAACGACCTCCGCGAGCTCGGGGCCTGGGCCAGCAACCGTGGCCGCTCGCCCGCCGACCTCGCCTACCGCGATCTCCGCGCCTACGCCGCCGCGCTCTCGGAGCGGCGCCTCGCGCGCTCGACGGTGGCCCGGAAGCTGGCGGCGATCCGCAGCTTCGGCGAGCACCTCGTTCGCGCCGGCTCCGCCGACCAGAACCCGGCCCAGCTGCTCCCGACCCCGAAGCGCGGCTCGCGTCTGCCGCGCGTCCTCGCCGCCGATCAGGCGGCCCGGCTACTCGACCGGATACCGGCCTCGACGCCGCTCGAGGTTCGCGACCGGGCGATGCTCGAGCTCGCATACGGCTGCGGATTGCGGGCCGACGAGGTCCGCTCGCTCGATCGCGACGACGTCGACTTCGAGTCCGAGTCGGTGCGGGTGAAGGGGAAGGGGAGCAAGGAGCGGATCGTCCCCATCGGCGAGCCCGCACAGCGGGCGCTTCGCCGCTACCTGGACAGGGCGCGTCCGGTCCTCGCCGATCGCGGGACGGGCGAGCTGGCGATGTTCGTCTCCAAGCGCGGACGGCGCCTCCACACCTCCGACGTGAGGCGCCGGCTCGAGCGCTGGGTGCGCGAGGCGGGCCTTCCCGGCGGTGTCTCGCCCCACGTGCTGCGCCACTCGTTCGCCACCCATCTGCTCGAGGGCGGCGCCGACCTGCGCTCGATCCAGGAGCTTCTCGGGCACGCGAGCGTCTCAACCACCCAGGTCTACACCCGGGTCGAGCCAGGCCGACTGCGCCGCCAGTACGCCAGGTCGCATCCGCGTGCATGACCCATCGGGATAGGGTTGGAGGTGGGAGTAGGGCGGAGGGCAGAGCATGCAGTCGAACGTCAAGGCTGTCGAGCTCCGCGAGCTCTGGCGGCGTCACAAGCAGGAGTCGGACGAGCGCGCCCGCGAACGGCTGGTGCTCGCCTACTCGCCGCTCGTCAAGTTCATCGCCGGGCGGATGGCGTCCGGGCTCCCGGCCCACGTCGACGAGGCCGACCTCGTCTCCTACGGGCTGCTCGGGCTGATCGGGGCGATCGAGCGCTACGAGGTCGACCGCGACGTCAAGTTCGAGACCTTCGCCGTCGCCCGGATCAAGGGGGCGATCATCGACGAGCTCCGCTCGCTCGACTGGGTACCGCGTTCGGTGCGGTCGCGCGCCCGCGAGATCGAGCGGGCTAACGCGGCGCTCGAGGCGGCGCTCGGCCGGGCGCCGAGCGACGAGGAGATGGCCGACCACCTCGGGCTCGGCGTGGCGGAGTTCCGCGACGAGCTGCTCGAGATCGCCAACTCCTCGGTCCTCGCGCTCGACGACCTCTGGACCTTCGCCGACCCGGAGGGGGGACAGGTCTCGGTGCTCGAGGTGATCCGCGACCCGCACGCCGCCGACCCCGAGGCGGAGGCCCAGACGGCCGAGCTCAAGGATCGGCTCGCCGACGCGATCGAGTCGCTGCCCGAGCGCGAGCGGCTGGTGGTCGCGCTCTACTACTACGAGAGCCTCACGCTCCGCGAGATCGGCGAGATCCTCGGCGTGACCGAGTCGCGCGTCTCCCAGCTCCACACCAAGGCCGTGCTCGCGCTCCGCTCCCGGTTCCCGAGCTGATCCGATGTTCCGGAGCGTCATATATTGCGCGAGGTGCCCCACAAGCCCCCCGACAGAATCCGCAACGTCGCGCTGATCGGCCACCGCGGCGCCGGCAAGACGAGTCTCACCGAGGCGATCCTGTTCGAAGCCGGGGTCGTCAACCGCCTCGGCCGCGTCGCCGATGGCTCGACGGTTGCCGACTACGAGCCCGACGAGCAGGCTCGCGAGATGTCGATCGACGCCGCCGTCGCCTCGTTCGAGTACGACGGGCGGAAGGTGAACCTGATCGACACCCCGGGCGAGCCGAGCTTCGTCGCCGACACCCTGGCCGCGCTGCGGATCGTCGACGCCGCGGTCGTCGTCGTCAACGGCGTGATGGGGGTGGAGGTGAACACCGAGCGGCTCTGGGCCCGCGCCGACCGCGAGGGGCTGGCGCGGCTGGTGTTCGTCAACATGCTCGACCGCGAGCGCGCCGACTTCTTCCGCACGCTCGACGCGCTCAAGGCGTCGTTCGGCTCCCACGTCGTCGCCACCGAGATCCCGATCGGGGCCGAGCACGAGCTCCGCGGCGTGATCGACCTGATCGACATGAAGGCGTTCGAGTACACCGGGGAGGGGAGGGGGAACGCGAGCGAGATCGCGATCCCCGACGAGCTCGAGGCCCAGGCCGCCGAGTACCGCGAGAAGCTGATGGACGAGGTGGCCGAGAACTCCGACGAGCTGATGGAGCGCTACCTCGAGGGGGAGGACATCTCGCACGAGGAGCTGGTCACCGCGCTCAAGCGGGGGGTCACCGAGGGTCACCTATTTCCGGTCACCTGCGGCGTCGCGACTCGCAACCTGGCCACCAACCGGCTGCTGGACGCGTTCGTCGAGGACCTGCCGTCGCCTGCCATGCGGGGGGCGATCGCGTTCGCCGGCGGCGACGGCGAGGCGGTCGAGATCGAGCCCGACCCCGGCGGCGACCTCCTGGCCTACGTCTTCAAGACCACCGCCGACCCCTACACCGGGCGGATCAACCTCCTCCGCGTCTACTCCGGCGTACTCCGTTCCGACTCGTCGGCGGTGAACGCCACCCGTGGCCAGAAGGAACGGATCGGCCAGCTCTCGGCCCCGCGCGGCAAGGAGATGAGCGCGATCGACGAGCTCGGTCCCGGCGACATCGGCGCGGTGGCCAAGCTCCGCGAGACGCGCGCGGGCGACATCCTCGCGAGCGGTGACGGGGCGCCGGGGGTCGGCGCGCTCGACCTTCCGGCGCCGGTGATGGCGTTCGCCTACGAGCCGAAGACGAAGGGCGACGAGGAGAAGGCGGCGAGCGCGCTGCGCCGGCTCGTCGAGGAGGATCCGACCCTCGACGTCCACCGCGACCCCGAGACCGGCGAGCAGATCATCGCCGGCCTCACCCAGATCCACGTCGAGGTGATCGTCGAGCGGATGAAGCAGCGGTTCGGCGCCGAGATCGAGCTGAAGCCGCCGCGGGTGCCCTACCTGGAGACGATCCGCAGGCCGGCGAAGGGGCACGGCCGCTACAAGAAGCAGACCGGCGGCCGCGGGCAGTTCGGCGATTGCCACATCGAGCTGATCCCCGGCGATCCGGGCGCCGGGTTCGAGTTCCTGAACGAGATCAAGGGGGGCGTGATCCCGTCCGGCTTCATCCCGGCGGTGGAGAAGGGGATCGAGGAGGCGATGCGCGGCGGGGTCCTCGCCGGCTACCCGATGAAGGACCTCAGGGTCCGCCTCTACGACGGCCAGTACCACACCGTCGACTCGTCCGAGATGGCGTTCAAGATCGCCGGCTCGCTGGCGTTCAAGCAGGCCGCCGCCGAGGCCGAGCCGTACCTGCTGGAGCCGATCGTGGAGATGACGATCTCGGTGCCCGAGGAGTCGGTCGGCGACGTGATCGGCGACCTCAACTCGCGCCGCGGCCGGCCGCTGGGAATGGAGCCGAAGGCGTCGATGACCGAGATCAAGGCCGAGGTGCCGATGGCCGAGGTGCTCGACTTCGCTCCCGACCTGCGCGCGATCACCGGCGGGCGCGGCGATTACGGAATGGAGTTCCTGCGCTACGAGGAGGTCCCGGGCCACGTCGCGCAGAAGGTGATCGCGGCGGCTCAGGCCGAGGACGAGGAGAAGGTCTCGGCCTAGCTGAGCAATTCCACGACCCCGCGCACGCGGATGACGCGCGGATAGCGTCGTTGATCATCTAGCGCTCACCGCCCGCCGGTCCGGCGCGGAGCACCGATTCTCCCCGGAAAACGCCCGCAACGCTGCTACGTTGCGAGCGTGCCCGAGCACGAGCCTCCCGACTTCGAGCAATGCGCCGTTTGCGGGCGAACCATGCTCCGCGGCGAGCGCCTGTGGGACTACGTGACGCCCGGCCGCGAGCCGCGCCGGGTCTGCGTGCTCTGCAAGGCGAGGGCCGAGTCCGCCGGCTGGCTGCCGGCCGAGGTCGCCGCGACCCGCGCCGAGCAGGCGCCGCGCCCCTCGCGGG
>JBKPNB010000385.1:0-7488 GCA_046732395.1 Actinomycetota bacterium
GTGCAGGTCGCGCTCGATCCGCCGCCGGGTCGCATCGGTCGTGGCGACGATCCGCGCGCGCGAGGCGTCGAGCTCGGCACGGCTCTCGGCGTTCGCGATCGCGGTGCCCAAGAGCTGCGTGAACTTCGCGAGCCGGCCCTCGGTCTCTTGTGGTAGCAGCTCGCTCGAGCCGGCGTTCATCACCCCCCACAGCGCTCCCTCGACGACGATCGGCACGCCGACGGTCGAGCGGATGCTCTTCTCGCGGGCGAACTCGCCAGCCTCCCCGGGAACCTCCGTCCAATCGTCGACCCTGACTGCGCGCCTCGTTCTGAGCACCTCGGCGGAGAGACTCGAGCCACCGATCCGCCTGCGCGTGCCCGGGGCCCGACCGAGTTCCGCGCCGGTGGATGCGAGCACGGTCGCCATCCCGTCCGGATCGAATCGAAGCATCGCGGCGATGGGGACGCCGAGCGTTCGCGCGACCTCGTCCCCGACGGCCGCAAAGACCTCGTCCGGCCGCGCGCCCTCGGCCACGAGCGTCGCCACCCGCCGGAGCGCCGCCTGCTCCTCGGCGAGCAGGGTGAGCTCCTTGCGACTTTCGGCATTCGCGATCGCGGTCGCCACGAGGTCGGTGAACTTCGCCAGTCGCCGCTCCGTGTCGGGAGGCAGGGCTGGGTCGCGCGTCCTCACGACCACCAGGGCACCCCAGAGTCGGCCCTCGACGGTGATCGGCGCCCCCACCCGCGAGCGCCAGCCCAGCTCGCGGGCGGCGGCGGCTGAGCCCGGTTCCTCCCCGTAGTCGATCCGCCGGGGCCTGTGTGTCTCGAAGATCAGTCCGGAAACGGTGCCCTCGGGGGCGTAGCGCCTCCCCACATATTCGAAGCCGGTACTCGTCCAGCCCCCGAGCGCCGTGACCATGCCGTCGGTCTCGAAGCGAGAGAGAGCGGCGGCCTCGGCGCCGACGAGCTGAGCGACCTCGGCGCACACCGCTTCGAACAAATCGGCCGGCGCCGCCCCCGCTGCCACCAGCGTCGCCACTCTGCGCAGTGCGGCCTGCTCCTCAGCGAGCCGCGTGAGCTTGTCGTGCGCCTGGCTGTTCGCGATCGCGGTCGCCACGAGCTCGGTGAACTCGGCGAGACGATCCTCCAGATCGGGGGGGAGCGGAGCGTCCGGGGAGGAGCTCGAGATCACCCCCCAAACCCGGCCGTCGACGATGATCGGGGCACCGGCGACCCTGTTGAACCCGGCCTCGCGGGCTGCGCCGGCGAGGGAGCCCGGGAGATCCGTGTAGTCCTCGACCCTCACCGGACGGCCCGTGCGAAGAACCTCGGCGGACATCGACGGGCCGTCGAGCGGCCAGCGCGAGCCCGGGCTGAAGACCTCCGGATGGTCGCCCCAAACCGCGATGACCGTCATGATCGTGCCCTCGTCGTCGTAGCGACAGACCGCAGCATTCGCGAGCTGTAAGACCTGGGCGACCTCCCGGGCGACGGCCGCGAACACCTCGGTCGACGACGCCCCGCGCGCGACGAGGGTCGCTACGCGCCTCAACGCCGCCTGTTCCTTCGCCAGCCGCTCAGGCTCGACACGATCCTTCGCATTGGGCCCCGCGAGCCGGGCGGACGTGCCCATCACGTCAAGGTACCCCATAATCGCCGGTGTGAGCACGAGCCCCACGCGCGTGGTGCTGGCGGACGACGAGGTCCTTCTCCGCGAGGGGTTGGCTGGGCTTCTCGAGAGCTCGGGCTTCGAAGTCGTCGGCCAGACCGGGACCGGGCCCGAGCTGATCGAGCTCGTCCGCGAGGTCGATCCAGAGCTCGCGATCGTTGACATCCGGATGCCGCCCACGTACACGACGGAAGGGCTCGATGCCGCGTCGGCCATTCGCGAGGAGTTCCCGGACACGGCGATCGTCGTGCTGACCGCGCACGTCCAGGTGGAGCGGGCGACCGAGCTCATCTCCGGGGGACACCGCGTCGGCTACTTGCTCAAGACGCGGGTCGCCGACGTCGAGGAGTTCACCGACACGCTGTGGCGCATCGTCAAAGGCGCAGCGGTGGTCGATCCCGCGCTCGTCCAGGAGCTCGTCACCGCCCGTCGCGCCGAGGACCCGCTGGACGTGCTCTCGCCCCGCGAGCGCGAGGTGCTCTCCCTCATGGCCGAGGGTCGCTCCAACGCCGGTATCGCGCATCAGCTCTGGATCACGGAGGGAACCGTCGAGAAGCACGTCCGCAGCATCCTCATGAAGCTGCGCCTGCCGGCAACCGAGGACGACCAGCGGCGTGTCCTTGCGGTGATCACCTACCTCGACGCTCGCTAGGAGGGTTGCGCGGCCCGTCGGCACAGACGGTATTTCGTCAAGCCCTCCTAACACCGTCATCCCCGGCGGCCGTCGATGATTCGGCGAATCGCGCTCGCCGAGAGCTCTGCCTTGGGGAGGAACCCGGCCGCCCGGCTTGCGGTAACGAGGTCCGCGAGGCCGGCCTCGGCGTACATCGAGATCAGGATCACCGGCGCTTCGTGGCTGAGGCCGTCCTCGACCAGGCGCTCCGTGAGCTCCAGGCCGCTCTCGTCGCCGAGGAAGATGTCGACGAGGACGACGTCGGGACGCAGGACCTCGACCTGACGCAGCGCGTCGGCGCTCCGCCAGGCGACCCCTGCGACGTGTAGGCCCTCTCGTTCGAGGAGGACGCGCGCGGCCCTGAGGACGGACCTGTCGTCGTCGACGATCAGGCAGCTGAGCACCCGGTGAGCGTCGCACCAATGGCGCCGGCGCGCATTACCGCTACCCGGAATCCCAAAGGATGAGCTACCAGGGCGCACGGATCCGGGCTGCCCGCGATGCAGGCGCGCGGCTCGAAGGTGAAGGTCTCCGCAGAGAAGACGGATACCTCGATTGCGGAGGACAGACCGATGGAACCGATCGCGTTGTCGCCAACAGAAGACGAGGAGCTCGATCACGGCGCGAGGGAGGCGCGTGCCGTCCGCGCCTGGCGCGTCGAGCAGCTGCGGCGCCTCGGACTGCCCAACGTGCTCGCGACCACGTTCGCCGATCTCGTCGACTGGCATGCGCTCGCGGGGCTGATCGACCGCGGATGCCCGCCCGAGCTAGCGCTCGAGATCGTTCGCTGAGGATGACGGAGTCCACTCCACACTAAGGCCCTTTCGCGGCATGATCGCCGCAGTCGATCTGCAGCACCCCGAGTACGAGCAGCTCGTGGCCTCGGGCTATCGCGATCGTTCGTAACCCCGTAGCCGGCACGCACCGCGCTCGGGCTGCCAGGCCCTGATCCCGTCACTACGGGGCTCGAGCTTCTGCCGATGTGGGCGCTCTTCGAGGGCTCGATCTGGCTCGCCCTATCCGTCGAACGACGGCGACCGGAGACGCTCGATCGCCTCGACACCGTCGCTCAGAGCACCGGACTAGGCGAGCTCACCTCCGCCGCAGGTCGCGCGTCACCGGGACTCCCGGATGTAAGTGAGGTCGAAGTCGCGCCGTCGGCGTCCGTGTCCGCGGGGGCGTGATCGTCGGGGGCTCTAAGCCCGGCCTGCGCCGCAGCGCCTCGAGCTGTGTGTAGGCCCCCGACGCTCTTTGGGGGGCAGCAGGTATGCCGGGATTCCGGGTGGTCAGGGTCCCCGATGGTTGCTGGCCGCGAAGACGGACGTCGGCTCGGGCTCGACCATTGGGTGCGAAGGGGCTCCAGCGATGAGACCTGGAGACCTCCCACCAACCAAAGGAGCGAGCATGACCCGCAGTAGATCCATCATGACCAGCAGTAGATCCATCACCTTCCTCGCGAGCCTGGCGGCATTGCCGCTCGCCGCGGTCGCCCTCGCGGGCTGTGGCGGCGGCGGCGGCAGTGCGGGCGCGTCGCCGGTACCCCTGAAGACGACGGTCGGCGTCGCGAACACCGGGCTCGGGAAGATTCTCGTCAACTCGCAGGGCCACACGCTCTACATGTTCGGGAAGGACGTGGGAACGAAGAGCAGTTGCTACGGGGCCTGCGCGCAGAACTGGCCGCCGCTTCGTTCGGCCGGCAAGCCGACCGCCGGGAGTGGGGCGGATGCCGCGTTGCTCGGGAAGACGATGCGGACGGACGGAAAGCCGCAGGTCACCTACAACGGTCACCCCGTCTACCTCTTCAGCGGCGACTCGAGTTCCGGTAACACGAACGGTGAGGGCACCAATGCCTTCGGCGGCATCTGGTACGCGCTCTCTGCCTCGGGCAATCAGGTTGTGGGCACGTCGTCGAACTCGGGCGGCGGCGGGTACTAGTTCACCCGGCCTCACGCCCCAATCGACCACCAATCGAAGAGGAGGTCTTCCAATGAAAGGGCTCACCATCCGCTCCATCTCAGCCCTCGTCGCCGTCGCGCTCGCCTCGCTCGCGATCGCCCAGCTCGCCTCGGCCCGCACCGACCGGCAGGCGAGCGCAACCGCGACGTCGGTTCAGGTCAAGGGCGGCGAGTTCTTCTTCCGGCTCTCGACCAAGTCGATCAAGAGGCCCGGCAAGGTGACGTTCGTCTTCAAGAACATCGGCCATGTGCGGCATGACTTCAAGATCAACGGCAAGAAGACGCCGCTGATCGCGCCGGGCAAGACGGCGAAGCTCGTGGTGACGCTCAAGAAGAAGGGCAAGTACCGCTACCTCTGCACCGTGCCGGGGCACGCCGCCGCAGGCATGAGGGGCGTCTTCACGGCACGGTGACCCCGCGGCTGCCATGACCCCATTCCTTTTGGTATCCGTCTTGGTTGTCGCCCTGATGGCCAAGCGGCTAGTCGACATCTACGCGGGAGGGCATTACTCGTGCCCCTCGTGCGGAGCGAGAAGCGAACGTCGCCACTCCCCCGACTGTCCTTGGAGTCGCCTCTGAGTGACCGGACGCGCGAATTGCCGGCGGACGAACAGCTCGGCGACCAATGGCGGCACAGCCTGTTTTTCGCCAAGCCCTCCTAACCTGCGAGGTAGTACGCAGCGAAGGCGAGCCCGAGGACCAGCAGGACTATCGGGAGCAGGAAGATGACGATCCCGAGGATCGCGATGAACGGGGTCTCTCCGCTTTCGCCTTCCCGTTCAACCTCATGCAGATGGTGGGCTTCGGCTTCGACCTCTCGGACGGGGCGTCGCAACCAGCTGAGCGCCTTCCGATAGAGGGTGCCGGCATGTCGTGCGGCGTCCCTTCCCGCGGCCACTGCATCAGCGTAACGGGATCGACTTCGCGGGCCGCCGGGTCTCGTTCGGGCTAGCCGGGAGCCACGAGCGCAGGTTGGACGCCGCCCGCGGCGAGCAGGGTATCGACGAGCCGCTCGGGCGAGAAGCGGCTCGCGTCGAGGACGAGCGAGAAGAGTCGCGGATCGTCGATGTCGACGCGGTAGAGCGATTTCACCCACACCTGCTTGCTGTGGTCGTCTTGCCTTCACCTTGCTAAGTTAACGTTTACGTTAATTGTAGACATGGGGAGGTCGAGTGCGGCTGGGAAGGCTCGAGTACAAGCGGGTGGCGTTGACGAACACGACGCTCGGGATGTTGATGGCGACGATCAATGCCTCGATCCTGCTGATCGCGCTCCCGGACATCTTTCGAGGCATCCACGTCGATCCGCTTGCACCCGGCAACACGAGCTACCTGCTCTGGTTGATCCTCGGCTTCCTCGTCGCTACGGCGGTGCTAGTGGTCAGCCTTGGGCGGTTGGGCGACATCTACGGGCGGGTGCGGATGTTCAATCTCGGCTTCGCCGTTTTCACGGCCTTCTCGATTCTGCTCTCGATTACCTGGATGCAGGGCAGCGCCGGCGCGCTCTGGCTGATCGTGATGCGGGTGGGGCAGGGTGTCGGCGGCGCGCTTCTTTTTGCGAACTCGAGCGCGATCCTGACCGATGCCTTCCCGCAAGACCAGCGCGGGCTCGCGCTCGGCGTGAACAGCATCGCGGCCATCGCGGGCTCGTTCATCGGGCTCGTGCTGGGCGGCGTGCTTGCGCCGGTCGACTGGCGGCTCGTCTTCCTAGTCTCCGTGCCGGTCGGGTTGATCGCGACGTTCTGGGCGTACCGCTCGTTGCGCGAGCTCGGCGAGCGCCGGCCGGCGCGCATCGACTGGTGGGGCAACACGACCTTTGCCCTCGGGCTCGTTGGCGTGATGATCGGGATCACCTACGGCATTCAGCCCCACGGCGGCCACACGATGGGCTGGACGTCGCCCTTCGTGCTCGCGACCCTGCTTGGGGGCGTCGGTGTCCTCGTCCTGTCCTGCATGATCGAGCAGCGCGTCGAAGAGCCGATGTTCCACCTCGAGCTCTTCCGGATCCGCGCGTTCGCGGCCGGCAAGCTGGCCGCCCTGCTCGCGGCAATCGGCCGCGGCGGCCTGCAGTTCATCCTGATCATCTGGCTGCAGGGGATCTGGTTGCCCGAGCACGGCTACGCGTTCTCGCAGACGCCGCTCTGGGCCGGGATCTACCTGCTGCCCCTGATCGGTGGCTTTCTCGTCGCCGGCCCCGCGTCCGGCTATCTCTCCGACCGCTTCGGCGCACGCCCGTTCGCAACCGGTGGGATGGTTCTGGCAGCCGGCAGCTTCCTGCTTCTGATCCTGCTGCCGGTGAACTTCTCCTACGCGTGGTTCGCCCTGATCCTGCTCTTGAACGGAATCGGGATGGGCCTGTTCTCCTCCCCCAACAGCGCCGGCGTGATGAATTCGCTGCCGCGCTCCCAGCGTGGTGCCGGCGCAGGCATGCTGGCCACGTTCATGAACAGCGCGAGCGTGCTCTCGATCGGCGTCTTCTTCACGTTGATGATCGTCGGGCTCTCCTCGGGCCTGCCGCACGCGCTGCAGAGCGGTCTGGTCGCACACGGCGTCGCGGCGAACGACGCCACCCGCGTCTCCAGTCTGCCGCCGGTCGCGACACTGTTTTCGTCCTTCCTCGGCTTCAACCCCATGGCGACGCTGCTGGGCCCCCACGTGCTCGCGCGACTCCCGGCCGGGCAGGCGCACACGCTCACCAGCCGGAGCTTCTTCCCCCACCTGATCTCGGGCCCGTTCCACACGCCGCTCGTCTACGCGTTCGTCTTCGCGATCGTCGCCTGCCTCATCGCCGCCGCCGCCTCGGTGCTACGTGGCGGCAAGTACCACCACCTGGACGGGACCTCGGCGGCGCCGACCGGCAGCGAGCCGGTCGAGCCCGAGGTGCCAAAGGAGGCACGCCGCGTGCCCACGCGTCGGGCGGCAGAGGAGACGGCGTGAGCGTGCAGACAAAGGAGCGCAGCTACCGGATCGGCGAGGTCGCCGAGCGGGTCGGTGTCACGACCCGGACGATCCGCTACTACGAAGAGCTCGGACTGCTCGGAAACGCAGCCGCACGCACCAAGGGCGCGCACCGGGTGTACACCCAGGCGGACATCACCCGTCTGGAGGAGCTGATCAGGCTCCGCGACCTGCTCGGGCTCTCGCTCGAGGAGCTGGTCGCACTCGCCGAGGCAGAAGAGGCCCGCGCCGCGCTGCGCGACCAGTGGGCCGA
>JBKPNB010000386.1:0-6444 GCA_046732395.1 Actinomycetota bacterium
ACCCAGCCCCTCTCTACGGCCGAGCCGCCGGCGGGGGCGGGGGCGGATGCCCGGCCGGCATCCGATCGCGTCCGAGCCCGGGCGTCCGGACCAGCCTCAGCGGCTCGAACGCCGAGGAGGGCTCGACGTAGAAGCGGACCCCGTCGCGCTCCTCGATCGCCGTCACCGCCCGCTCGCGGTGGCGCCAGGCGAGCGCGAAGCCGATCGCATAGCCGGCGCCGATCGCCGCGATCGGGGGGGCGATCGCCGCCAGCCCGCCGGCGATCACGGCGAACGCACCGACCGGCCAGAGGCGCAGGAAGGTGATCCTCCCGGCGCTATCGGGCGGCAGCGAGGTCGCGGTCCGGGCGCCGGCCAGGACCCGCCTCATCGCCTCGGCGGAGCGCGCCGAGCGGCCGAGCCAGGCGCCGGCGAGCGCGGCGACGAGCCACCAGGCGCCGGCGACGATCAGCGCGGTCTGGTCCGAGTTGTCGGCCGCGACCAGCACCGAGATCGCGCCGAGGGCGGTCGCGACCGCGCCGGCGAGCAGCACGGTCACGCGGAGGAGGTCGACGAACGGCATCGCTGGCACCTACATCGCCAGCAGGCGGAGGACCTCGAGAAACCCGTCGGTGCCGTCGACCAGCGCGTCGCTTCGCTCGGCGAGGTCGTCCGGCGCCTCGTCCGAGGCCACGCCGATCCGGACCGCCGCCTGCAGGCGGCCGGCGCGCCGGAGCTCATCGAGGGCGGCGAACGCGTCGAGATCGGTGCGATCGTCGCCGCCGAACAGGGCCCGGTCGATGTCGCGGTCGGCGAGCAGCGATGCGACCGCGGTCCCCTTGTCGATCGCGACCGCGGGCCTGATCTCGAGCACCTTCCGCCCGGGCCGGGGACGGAGACCGGCCTCGCGCGCCGCCTCGGCGACCCGTTCCGCGCGGGCGGCGGCCCGCTCGCCGTCGCGGGCCTCGCGCCAGTGCAGCGCCTGGATCGGGCCCTTGTCCTCGACCGCGAGCCCGGCCGCGGCGATGTCGTCGCGGTCGAGGGCGTCGACGAACTCGCGCGCCGCTCCGGCCTGCCCGGCGACCGCCGCGGCGGCGGTCGGCTCGGCGCGGCCGGGCTCGAGCAGCTCGAGACCGTGGTTCCCGGCGTAGACGATCGCGCTGGATCCGACGATCCGCCGCGCGTCGAGGGCGCGGCGGCCGGTGACGCATCCGACCAGCGCGTAGCGGCCGGCGAGCCGGTCGAGCAGCTCGCGGGCCTCGTCGGGGACGGCCGCCGCGCCCGGATCGGGGACGATTGGGGCCAGGGTCCCGTCGAGGTCGGAGAGCACCGCGGCCGAGGCCGGCACGGCCCGCAGCGGCTCGACCAGCGCCTCGATCGAAGACCTCCCGGCGACGGTCAAGGCGCCGCTGCGGTCGGTCTCATCACGTTCTCTAGTATCGCCGCCGATGCCGCGGGAGCGCCTGCGAGACCATCTCGGAGTCCCCGCGTGTGCGGCTGACGAGTGCCGGGGAGCGCCAGGCAAGGACGCAATCGGCGACGCGTGGCAGAGCCACGCGAGCCGGTGAGGACGCCGCCTGGCGCTCATCCGGCGCCGCCAGACGCGCGCGGGGGGACTTCGAGCCGGTCTGCGAAGCTCGGGCTGATCGCGACCGCGGCGGGGCTGTTCAGCGCCCTGTTCGGCGTCGGCGGGGGGACGGTGATCGTCCCCCTCCTGATCTTCTGGCTCGCCTACCGGGAGCGGGAGGCGACCGGGACGAGCCTGGTGGCGATCGTCGCGATCGCCGGCCTCGCCGCCGCCGGCCAGGGGATCGAGGGGAACGTCGACGTCGTCAAGGGCGTGCTGATCGGGATCCCGGCGATCGGCGGGGTCCTCGCCGGGACCGCGCTCCAGCAGCGGATCCCGCAGCAGGCGGTCTCGCTGCTGTTCGCCTTCCTGCTCGTCGCCGTCGCGATCGACCTGATCGTGTCCTAGGGACCCCTGTGGACTACGTCCTCGCGGCGGTTCTCGGCTTCGCCGGCGGCACCGTCGGCGGGCTGCTCGGGGTCGGCGGGGGGATCCTGTTCGTCCCGGCGCTGACGCTCTTCCTCGACCAGAGTCAGCTCCACGCGGAGTCGACCTCGCTGCTGGCGATCGTCCCTGTCGCCCTGGTGGGGGCCTGGCGTCAGCGCCGCTACGGCAACGTCCGCCTCCGCGACGGGGTGGTGATCGGCGTTCTCTCGCCGCTCGGGGTCCTGATCGGGGTCCTGGCCTCGAACGCCGTCCCGGAGCGCGCGCTCCAGCTCGGGTTCGCCGCGCTCCTGATCCTCGTCGCCGCCCAGCTCGCACGGCGGGCGCTGACCGCCGATCCGGACCGGCGGGAGCCCCGCTCTAGATCCCGTGCTCGAGGGCGTTCTTGACCGAGGCGTCGAGCGCGTTCAGGCGGTAGAGGGCGAGCGCCTCAGGCGACGGGAATCCGCTCCGGGTCCCGGCCGCCCCGCCGCGGCCGCGACCGCTCGGGTCGGCCCCGTGGTGGCTGAGGATCGCCCCCAGCAGCGCCAGCCGCCGCGGCTCGTCGAGCCCGCGGGCGGCGGCGCCCACGATCTCGGCGCCGATCGTCAGATGGCCGAGCGCGCGGCCCTCGGCGCTCACCTCGATCTCCGCCCCGTAGGCGAACTCCCGGACCTTGCCGACGTCGTGGAGGATCGCCGCCGCCATCAGCAGGTCCGAGTCGAGCCGGGGATGGAGCTGGCAGACCTCGGTGAGGAGCGTCGCGACCGACACGGTGTGCTCGAGCAGCCCGCCGAGGTAGGCGTGGTGGCCGGCGCGGGTGCAAGGGGCGCGGCGGAACTCGGTCCAGGCCGGCTCGGCGAAGACCGCGCGCTGGACGACCGCGGCCAGCCCCGGGTGGTGGACCTCGCCCGCGAGGTGCTCGAGGAACCCCTCGAGCTCACAGGTCGAGCGGTAGGCGGACGGCAGGAACTCCTCCGGCTCGTAGCTGCCGGGCTCGAGGCGGCGGATGTCGTCGAGCTCGACGACGAGCTCGCCGCGGTAGCGCTCGGCTCGGCCGGCGGCGCGGACCGCGTCCCCCCGCGCGAAGCGCATCCCGAGCCGGTCCGCCTCTCGGAACACTCGGGCCTCGACGGTGCCGGTGCGATCGCGAAGCTCGAGCGCGAGGTACGTCGAGCCCGCCCGCGATGTGAGCCGGTCGCGCCGCACGCAGGCGAAGCGGCCCTCGAACCGGCGGCCGGGGCGCAGATCGGCGACCCTCGCCAGCCGCTCGCCGCCCGCGGAGGACACGCCGGCGGCGGCGGCCGTCGCCGTCTCGATCGCCGCCGCCTCCATCTCTCCGATGTTGAACGGGCGCCCGGACGATAGATTCGCGCCGTGGAGGCGCTGATCTGGGAGCGGGAGCCGCCCGAGCTGCGCGCGCCGGTGCTGGCGGCGGCGTTCGCCGGCTGGAATGACGCCGCGAGCGCGGCGACCGCCGCGCTCGAGGCGGTCGCGGCGGCCCTCGAGGCGGAGCCGCTGGCCCGCATCGACCCCGAGGAGTTCTACGACTTCCAGGTCAACCGGCCGACGATTCGCCTCGCCGAGGGCCAGGCCCGCCAGGTCGACTGGCCTGCGAACGTCCTCCTCAGCGCGCCGGTCCCGGGCGCAGATCACGACCTGGTGCTGCTGTCCGGGATCGAGCCGAACGTCCGCTGGCGGACCTTCACCGAAACGGTGATGGACGCCGCCGAGCGCCTCGGGGTGGAGATGGTCGTCACCCTCGGGTCGCTGATCGCCGACGTCGCCCACACGCGGCCGGTGCCGATCACCGGCCTTGCCTCCGATCCCGGCCTGGTTGAGCGGCTCGGGCTCTCGCGCTCGACCTACGAGGGGCCGACCGGGATCGTCGGCATCCTCCACGACGCCTGCCGGCGCCGCGAGATCACCTCGGCGAGCCTGTGGGCGGCGATCCCCCACTACGTCGCCGCGGTGCCGAACCCGAAGGCGGCGCTGGCGCTCCTCCGTCGGCTCGAGGGCTTCACCGGGGTAGCGATCGAGGCCTCGGAGCTCGAGGACGCGTCGGGGCGCTTCGACGAGCAGGTCGACCGCGCCGTCGCCGCGAACCCGGAGATCGCGCAGCTCGTCCGCCAGCTCGAGGAGGCCCAGGCCGAGGAGCTCGACCTCGGCGGAGACGTCCCGTCGGGCGACGCGATCGCCCAGGAGTTCCAGCGCTTTCTGCGCCAGCGCGGCGACGAGGAGGAGGACGGCCCGGCGCCGGGGTGAGAGATCGTTGGGCTCCTATGCCTCCGACGCGGGGCAGATCAGCCGGTAGTCGCACCAAGAGCAGATCTCGTAGGAGGGGCGGGGCTCGAAGTCCTGGCTCGAGATCCCGGCCGCGACCTCGAGCACGGTCCGCTCGACCCGCTCGGCGTCGTCGGGGGCGGTCGGGACCGCCACCCGCTCGTCCTCGAGGACGTACCAGTAACTGCCTGCCTCCGGGTCGACCTCCCACGCCGCCCGCGCCCCGAGCCGGTAGAGCGCGATCTGGACGTCGTCGGCGAGCGCCGCCGGCGCCTTCGCCTCGCCCGTCTTGTAGTCGATCAGCTCGTAGCCGCCGGCAGGGCGTCGGTCGACCCGGTCGACGCGCCCCCGGAGCTGGTGGGGGCCGATCGCGAACGCGAAGCTCCGTTCGAGCCACACCGGACGCGACTCCGATCGCTGGTGGCGCTCGTGGTAGCGGGCGAGCGCCGCCACCGCACGGTCGCGGTACTGGAGCTCGTCGTCGGAGGAGGCGAAGCCGGCGCGCCGCCAGCCGGCCTCGAAGATCGCGAGCAGGCGGTCGAGGCTGCCCGGCGGCGACCCCGCCGGCCGCGTGCCGGCGCCGCCGTGGAGCTCCTCGGCGTGGAAGCGCTCGAGGACCTGGTGGATGAGGATCCCGAACCGCTGGTTGATCGTCGGGTCCTGGGGGATGGCGAAGACGCGGGCGAACTTGTACTTGAGCGGGCAGATCCGGTAGAGGTCGAGATCCGAGGCCGAGAGCGCGAGGCCGTCGCCGCGGCGAGGGATGAACTGCTCGAGGCTCGGCTCGCGCTGGGCGGCGACGAGCTCGCGGCGCGCGGCGCGCTCGCGCTCCTCGCCGATCAGGTAGGCATCGAGCGGCGAAGCCTCGAGCGCGGCCCGCTGCTCGGGGCTCGCGACGCGTCCGATCAGCTCGTTGAGCGCCCGCAGCGCCTCCGCCGCCGGCTCGGTCCCGGGGCGCTGGATCAGCGCCGCGAGCTTCAGCAGCTCGAGATAGCGGGCGACCGCGGCGTCGACGTCGGCGGCGGTGTCGAGCCGCATCTCCGAGAGGCTCGAGCCCGCCCGCCACGATGCCTCGAGGACCTCGTCGCGGACCATCCGGTAGGTGGCGTGAAGACCCTCGGCGGGGCCGAAGAGCTCCTCCTCGTGGACCTCCTCCTCGGCCCCCACCGCGTCGTTGACCGCAAGGTAGGCAGGAGAGGGCCGCGTCGCGCCCTCGCGGCCCGCCTGCGGCCAGGAGACGACCAGCGCGGTCGCGGCGCGGGAGGCGGCGAGGTAGGCGAGCCCCGCGTGGCGGCGGGCGGCGAGCTCGTCGCGCCCCGCTCCGGGGGCGGCGGGCTCGAGCTCGTCGAAGGCCCAACGGTCGGCGGTCTCGGCGCCGGTCAGCGCGGAGCGGGTGAGGCCGAGCAGGTAGACGTGGTCGAACTCGAGGCCCTTGAGCTGCTCGGGCTCGGCGATCACCGCCGCCCCGGGACTCGGCGGCGCCGCCTCGCCAGCCTCGAGCTCGCCGGCGTCGGCGACCGCGGTGAGCTGGCGGATGAAGTCGCGGACCGAGCCCCGGGGCTCGCGCCGGGCCCAATCGGCGGCGCGGTCGGCGAGCCGCGAGAGGCTCTGGAGCCGCTCCGCCGTCTCCGGTGTGGCGGCGAACAGGCGCTGGCGGCGAAGGCCGATGCGCTCGATCAGGCGGCGGACGAACGCGTCCGGTCGCATCTCGCCCATCGCCGCCTCGGCGGCGGCGCGGAGGCGGAGGAAGGCCTGGATCCGATCGCGCGCCTCGGGGCCGAGCTGGGGGCTCTCGAGCGCCGCCTCGAGCGCGGCGACCATGTCGAGCTTGCGGCGCCGGGCGATCGTCGCGCAGCGCGCCAGGTCGGCGGAACGAAGGTCGACCGGCGGGCGGGTCAGGGCCCGGACGACGGCCGCCGAGTCGGTGGGGTCGGCGAGCAGGCGCAGCCATGCGAGCGCGTCGCGCACCTCTGGGCGCTGGAACAGCGCGGCCTCGCCGATGAACCTGAAGGGGACGCCGCGCTCCTCGAACGCCGCCGCGACCAGCCGGGCCTCGCGCCAGCCGGCGCCGGCGACGACGCAGATCCGCTCCGCCCGGACCTCGCCGGACGCGATCAGGTGCTCGACCTCGCGCGCCACCGCCTGGGCCTGGGCGCGATCGTCGAGGCAGCGCCAGCTCCGGACCGCCCCCG
>JBKPNB010000387.1:0-3303 GCA_046732395.1 Actinomycetota bacterium
GTATAAGAGACAGGTAGGACCCCGGGCCGTGCGCGGGCGCGCCGGAGATCGAGTCGAGGGCGAGGACCAGGCCGAACGCGGTCTGCCCGAACTTCTTCAGCGTCCGCGGCGAGAGGTCGTCGCGCCGGTCGGCGGCCGGACGGATCGGGCTCTCGCCCGCCGACGAGAGGGCGACGGCGTCGAACCCGCGGGCGATCAGCACCGCCTGCTCGCCGAGGCCGCCGGGAAGCGCGAGCTCGGCGAGCTGCCCGAACGGCCCGGGTTCGTGGGCGCGCAGGCCGGCCTGCTCTGTGAGCGCCGCCTCCGCCGAGCGGACGAGCTGAAACGAGGTGCTGTTGGCGGCGGTCGAGGAGGTGAGCACGACCGGCTGGCGGATCGAGGCCGCGCCCGGCTGCTCGAGGGCCACGATGGCGTCGACGGTCTGCGAGTTGAGGTAGTCGTCGGCGAGGGTCTTCGCTCCGAGCGCCCCCTCGGTCGAGCCGTCGGTGGAGACCAGGACCAGTGTCTTGGCGTGCTGGGAGCTGCCGATGTTCGACGCCAGCTCCTCGAGCGCGCCGGTCGCGGCGGCGCTCGACGCCGCCCCCGGCGGCGCCGCCGTGTCACGGGGGGCGATCAGAACGATCTCGTCGCTCGACTGCCCGGGGAGCTTGAGGATGACGTTGCGCAGGCGACCCCCCGGTCCGAAGCTCTGGGTCACGACCTGCCCGGCGGCGACCCGGCGGAAGGCCCGCTCGACCATCGCCGCCGCCCGCAGATCTCCGCTCGATCCGGGCGTCCGGTCCGGGGCCCGGGCGACGATCTGCCGCGCGAAGCCGGCCGCGGTCGATCCATCGAACCCCGCCGGGGCGACGAGCGGCCGGAGCGGGTCGGGCTGCGACTGCAGCGAGAACAGCAGCACCACCAGCGCGATTAGCGCCGGAACGAACGCGATTCGGTAGAGGCGGAGGTCGACCACGGCTCGCTTCTCGTCGCTCGTGCTCGCCCGGCGAGCCGGCGACTTGGCAGCGGCCTCAGGCTACCGGCGGAGCCGTGGCGAGGAACGAGGAACGATCAACGAGTAACGAGCCCTGCAAGCCCGGGGGCGCGTCGAACTACGCTTCCCTCATGCCGGACGCCTCGGTCCGCATCCTGTTGGTGGACGACGAGCAGGCCGTACAGACGCTGCTCACCTATCCGCTGCGACGGGACGGCTACGAGGTGGTGTCGGCGGGCGACGGGCGCGAGGCACTCGATCGGTTCGCCGAGCAGCGCTTCGACCTCGTCGTCCTCGACGTGATGCTCCCCCACCTCGACGGGATCGAGGTCTGCCGCCGGCTGCGCAGCCGCAGTCAGGTGCCGATCATCATGCTCACCGCGCGCGACGACGAGATGGACAAGGTCGTCGGGCTCGAGATGGGCGCCGATGACTACATCACCAAGCCGTTCTCGGTCCGCGAGTTCCGCAGCCGGGTTCGCGCCGCGCTCCGGCGCTCGGAGATGGGACGGCCCCGCCCCGACGCCGAGCCGCCGATCTCGGTCGCCGGGTTGCGGATCGACTTCGATCGGCGGGCGGTGAGCATCCGCCGCCGCCGGGTGGAGCTGACCTACGTCGAGTTCGAGATCCTCGCGGCGCTCGCTCGGGCGCCGGGGAGCGTGTTCACCCGCGAGATGCTGCTCGAGCACGTCTGGGGCGACGCCGCGTTCCGCGACCCGAGGACGATCGACGTCCACATCCGCCATCTTCGCGAGAAGCTCGAGCGCGACCCCGCCTCGCCGGAGTACCTGTTCACGGTCCGCGGCGTCGGCTACCGCTTCCGCGACCCCGAGCAGGAATAGGTCCCGATGCTGCACAGCGTCCGGACCCGGCTGGTGGTGCTGTTCTTCGCGATCACCGCGGCGGCGGTCGGGTTCGTCTACCTGTACGTCGTGCCCCAGCTTCGCTCGAGCCTCACCGCCGAGAAGCTGCAGCGGCTCGAGGACGTGGCGATCTCCCAGAACGGGCAGTTCTCGCGCGCCCTGGCCCGCCCCGCCTCCCAGGAACGCCTCGACCGCCTGGTCGGCGCGACTGCGCAGAAGGCCGACGCCCGGGCGACGCTGCTCGGCGTCCGCCCCGGCCAGCAGGGCCCGCGGCCGGAGTTCGTCATCGCCGACTCGGAGATCGAGCGGACCGCGATCGTTCCCACCTATCCCGCCGCGGTTGCGGCCGCCGCCACCGGCCGTCCGGCGACGGCGACCGAGAGGGTGGCAGGCGACCAGATCGGCGAGACGGCGATCGCCGTCGCCCGCGGCGGTCGGCCGCGTTGGATCGTCGTGCTCTCCACCCCGCTGGCCGAGGTCGAGGGCAACGTCGCGCTGATCAAGCGCCAGATCCTTATCGCCGGCGCCATCGCGCTCGCGCTGGCGCTTGCGGCGGGATGGTTCGCCGCCGGCGCGCACGCACGCCGACTGCGCCGCCTGGAGATCGCCGCGGGGAAGGTGGCCGAGGGCGACTTTCGCACGCCGATTCCCAACGAGGGCGCCGACGAGGTCGGCCAGCTCGCCGCGGCCCTCGACGAGATGCAGCGCAAGCTCGCCCGTCTCGACAGCGCCCGCAAGGCGTTCATCGCCAACGCCTCGCACGAGCTGCGCACGCCGATCTTCTCGCTCGCCGGGTTCGCGGAGCTGCTCGAGGACGAGGATCCCGACCCCGCGGCCCGCGCCGAGTTCGTCCGCAACATGCGCGAGCAGATCGCGCGGCTGACGAAGCTGACCGCGGACCTCCTCGACCTCTCGAAGCTCGACTCGGACGCGATCGAGATCCGCGCCGAGCCGGTCGAGCTGGGCGAGGTCGCGGGCCGGATCGCCGCCGAGTTCCGGCCCGCGGCCGAGCGCCACGCCTCGCCGATCGAGGTCCGCTCCGATGGCCCGACGCTGGCGCGAGCCGATCCCGACCGGGTGGCTCAGATCATGCGTATCCTGATCGACAACGCCCTCACCCACACTCCGGCGGGAACCTCGATCGCAGTGAGCGCATACGCGACCAACGGCAGTGCCGCGCTCGTCGTCGCCGACGACGGCCCCGGCGTCGACGTCCAATCGCGGGCGAGGATCTTCGAGCGCTTTTACACCGCCGATCGGGTTCGCGGCTCTGGCCTCGGTCTGGCGATCGCGCGCGAGCTCGCGACGCGGATGGAGGGCGCGCTCGATCTCTCCTCGGGCGGCGGTCGGACCGAATTCACGCTGCGGCTGCCGACCGGCGATCGGGGCGCTCGCTAGTGCCGCTGAGGAGGCTGCCGCGGTCGGCGGCCGCCGCCGCGCTGGTCGCCACCGCGACCGCGCTCGCTG